>CAISZK010000392.1 GCA_903889915.1 uncultured Bacteroidota bacterium | reverse complement strand
TATCAAAAGATCAATGTCGGATTCTTTATTGTTATTTCCACGAGCATAAGAGCCATATAGGATAATTGTAGCCTGTGGCTCGAGTCCGCTTATAATTTCTTTGATTTTGAATAATATTTTTTTATTCCGAATCATATTTGATATTTTTTGTAAAGGTAAAAAAAGCTTACAATAGCATGAAGAAAATAATGAAGTTTTTACGAACAAGAAGAGTGAAAAATACTTTTCGACAAATCTCATTCTGCAAATTTGTAATGCTTGCGAATAGGTTTGCTAACATTCCACACACATTGCAATCCTTCTTTAAATGTAACGAAATCGCCTGCCTTTACTGAATAAACACCTTCATCCGTTTCAACAGTGAATTCTCCTTCCAGTATCAGACATTCCTCTTCACTATCGTAAGACCAGTCAAAGCGTGATATTTCTTTGGTCCAGATAGGCCATGAACGGATATTTCTTTTCTCAATTTCGCTTTCAGTTAGTTTTTCAATGATCACTTTTGCCATAATGTTTTCTTTTAAAATTTAGTTTTGCAAAGATACGGACTTTGGAAAATCATAAAATCAAAAACGGCTTCCCATTCTTTCCAAATTCGATTTCGATAAGCTCAATATCTTCGGTGTCTTCTTCAAGAATGTAGCGTGTTATGGAAAATTCCCTGCAAGGCTTGAAGCCGTTGTCTTCTGCGAATGCTATTGCCCCGTAAATAATGTTGTGAACCATGGTGTATTCTTCCATCATTATTGTACTCCCCATAGTCTCGTCTTGATAGATATGTTCTATGATTTCATGAAACTCTTCATCGGGTATGCTGAATTTGTAAACACTATCTTTCACACCCAATGCATAAGTATCTACAAGGAAAAGCCCTAGGGTGTAATTTCCGGTTTTATGTTTGCGTGCAACAATAATGGAAGCAAGTCCCGTTTCCTGCCAATTTTTATTAATGTAACACGCTTCAATCGGTAAATTGCGGACCTTTGTGCGAAGGTATGTTTCAGGAGAAATCTGTTGTTGTTTTTGATGTTTCATTGAATTGTTTTTTATTCAAATGCCATTGCATTTCATGCCTAACGCAGCGTTCGCGTCATTTTTTATATCGCAGCAAATGTAAAAAAAAGCAGGAAACATTTTAAGGGTTTTTTTGCCACCTTGCAATTAATTCCATTCTAATACTTATATTTGCAAGTCGTTATTTAATCACTTGCTTAAATTTATTTATTTTTACGTTCTAAATTGAAATATCATGAAAGCAAAAAAGCCTAAACCACCGGCCAAATCAAAGAAGGAAACAAAAATATTCTCTATTACTGAAGAGAATGAGTTGTCAATTGAGGCATTGAAGAGTTTCTTTGATGCTTTGTTAAAAGTTGCTGAAGCTAAAAAGGGAAAGTTCACTGTGAAAATGAGAAATTCCTTAGCAACAAAAAACAAGAGAACGATCAAACTTCCGTTGTTTAAAATTGGTGACAGTGTAAAAATTAAAAAGGGAGTGATCCATCCATTTTTCGATGAAATTAATATGGAAGGCTGGCAGGGAAGGATAGTGGAAATTGAGGATGATAATTTGGATTGTGAGGGTTGTGAGATAAAGGATGTTTGTAGTGATCGGTCAAAAAACGGTATGCTGTTTCATATCGAGTTTGATAGCATTACAATCAAACAAATGCCTGAAGATTTCATGAAGCAGTGTATGAGGGAAGGCCTGGATTTTGCAAGAACATCCCTTTTGCCCTCTCAATTGGTTATTGCCAAAGCCCGCGATACTATTGAAGAAGCCAATGCAGCACGGATCACCATCAATGCCGTTTATGATGATATTCCCAGGAAACCCAACGAATCTGAAATTGCAATGAAACTCTCAGAAATGGGAATCAAAAAAGAGGCTGATGGAATCTCGATAGGCGACATTCCGCTTTTTATTAAATCTCTTTCAAAAAAAACAAAAGAAGGTTTGATCTATTTTCTCGGTGATGAACCCTGCGAAAACAAGATAAAATCTGTGAAGAGCAAGAAGCCGATAAAGAAAAAATAAACTCATTTTTTTCAGTCCGCAGAAGCAAGACAGCATAAGATAGCAATGGGTGGCATTTATTGCAGTTCGTTTTAACGAACTTCAATAATCAGTAAGGCAAAATTGACTTTAGTCTCTATTGGTAAAAGAGAATTTATTTTTGTTCACAAAACTTCTGGATTTTAATTCCCTGACTCATTTCTTTGTAAGTAAAAGTAATTATTTTGAATGAAACAGAAAGTGTAATTGTCATTCATGTGGGAGTTTGAAACAATAAATCAAGTATAAGGCACAATAAAACAAGATTAATGAACATTAAACCAGGTTTTTAATTCATTAATTTTTGTGTAACAAACATTATAACAAGTGTTTTGTTCAAAAAACTTTGTTTATCAAACATTAAAGTGCGAATAATGAACATTACACCGGGATTATGAAACAATAAATCAATTTTAATGGACATTATACTTAGTATAATGTCCATTAAAATTGGTGGTAAAATTGATAATAATTTAAAAAACAATAAATAGATAAAGAGCGGGCAAGATGGTCGCTTTTACAATCAAGGTTATCATGCTTCTCAATATTTGCTGTGAGTCCGCATTCGTATGCGCCTCATGACGAGTTAGTGAATTTTAAAATGCATTGATGTCACTTAACGGGAGACGCTCACCAATAGGAGTGAACTCTTTTGTTTAGTTTCGGGTATTGGCGTTTTGGTGGCATTTCTTCTTTTTTACTTTTCGGAGCAGACTCAAAGTTAGGATTAAAAGTGTAGTAAGAGATCGCGTATCTATACCGGAAATAAATAATCTGAAATGTTCTCCTGCTCTTGTTTAAAAAACTAATTTTGCACGAAATTTATAAAGCAACGGGTATGTCGGGAAAGTTGAATAAAATAGAAGAAGCAATAGAGGAATTTAAACAGGGCAGAGTGATCATTGTTGTGGATGACGAAAACCGCGAAAATGAAGGAGATTTTATTTGTGCAGCTCAAACCATCACCCCGCAGATAGTTAATTTCATGGCTACCCATGGTCGCGGACTTATTTGCGTGCCTGTTACTGAACAACGCTGCTATGAACTGGCGCTGGACATGATGGTGAGCAAAAACACTTCATCGCACGAAACTGCTTTCACAATTTCAGTGGACCTGCTTGGGCATGGTTGCACCACCGGTATTTCAGCAAGCGACAGGGCAAAGACAATTAAAGCCATTGCCAATATGCACACAAAACCCGAAGAACTGGGAAGACCGGGACATATTTTCCCCCTGAAAGCAAGGAATGGCGGCGTGTTGCAACGTTCAGGTCATACCGAAGCCACAGTGGATATAGCACGGCTTGCCGGTTTGTTTCCTGCCGGCGCTTTGGTTGAAATCATGAATGAAGACGGCACTATGGCAAGGCTTCCCGAGCTTTTTGTTATTGCTGAAAAGTTCAACTTAAAGATATTTTCCATACAGGATCTTATTGCCTACAGAATAAAAAATGAGAGTCTCGTTTCTAAGGAAGTCGTGGTTGATCTGCCTACTGAATGGGGCGATTTTCAACTTCATGCTTACAGGCAGATCACGAACAACCGCACACATATTGCATTGGTAAAAGGTAAATGGAAAAAAAATGAAGCTGTTTTGGTTCGCGTTCATTCCTCCTGTGTTACCGGCGATATTTTCGGTTCATGCCGTTGCGATTGCGGAGAACAGTTGCACAAATCCATGGAAATGATTGAAAAGGAAGGCAAGGGTGTGGTGGTTTACATGCATCAGGAAGGCCGTGGTATAGGGCTTCTGAATAAATTAAGAGCTTACCATTTGCAGGAACGCGGCAAAGACACTGTGGAAGCAAACATTGCTCTTGGCTTCAACGCTGATGAAAGAGATTATGGCATTGGAGCACAGATTTTGCGTGACCTTGGCATTACAAATATGCGTCTTATTTCAAACAACCCGACCAAAAGAGCCGGCCTTACAGGCTATGGCTTGAAGATCGTTGAGAATATCCCCATTATTATAAAACCCAATAAACATAACAAGTTCTATCTCGAAACGAAGAAGAAAAAGATGGGACACAAACTCTGAAGAAAGTTAGTTGTTAGTTGTTTGTTGTTTGTAGTTTCGCATTGTTTAAAGTTCAATGTTCAAAGTTGAAGCAGCCTGCTACTGCTACTGCTACTATTGACCATTGACTAATGACCATTGACTAATGACTAATGACTAATGACTATTGACAATTGACAATTAAGGTTTTTTGTCTATTTTTGAAAACTATAATCCAACCATATGAGATCAACAAAAATTAGCTTCCTGATGTGTACAATTCTATTGGCATTATCACTTATCATTGCCGTTCCTATTGCAAATGCACAAAAAAAGACTGACCAAAAATCGCATAGACCTCTTAAAGATTCTTTAAAAAAAGATACCGCAAAACGCAAAGCTTTTGGCGATCTTAAATTCAGAAGTATCGGACCTGCTTTTACCAGCGGCAGGATTGCTGATGTGGCCGTGAATCCGAAGAAATCCAGTGAATGGTTTGTTGCAGTGGCATCGGGTCATTTGTGGAAGACCTCCAATGCTGGTGTTAGCTGGGATTGTGTGTTTGAAAATTACGGAGCTTATTCGACAAGTTGTATAAAGTATGATCCGAAGAATTCTCTTGTCATGTGGCTGGGCACAGGAGAAAACAATCATCAGCGTGCTTTGGGCTATGGCAACGGAGTCTATAAAAGTATTGACGGCGGAATAAGCTGGGAAAACATGGGATTGAAAGAATCGCGTCAGATTGGCAATATCCTGATTGACCCGAGGAATTCAAATATCGTTTTTGTCGCTTGTGAAGGCTCTGTGTGGGGACCCGGTGGTGACAGGGGTTTGTATAAAACCATTGATGGCGGCAAGACCTGGAAAAAAGTTTTAAAGATCAGCGAAAACACAGGCGTGAACAACATCATCTGCGACCCGCGCAATCCTGACATCATGTATGCAAGTTCTGAACAAAGACGCAGGCATGCATTTACCAAGATAGGAGGGGGGCCGGAAACTGCCATTTACAAATCAACTGATGGCGGTGAAACCTGGAACAAACTAACAAAAGGACTTCCAACAAAACCTATGGGAGGCATTGGTCTGGCAATATCGCCCGAAAACCCTGACATCATTTATGCAATTATTGAATCCACCAAAGATGCTTCGGGATTATACAGAAGTTCCAATTGCGGCGCATCATGGGAAAAGATGAGCGACCACAATGCATCCGGGCAATATTTCAACAAACTATTCTGCGATCCTGTGCAGCTTGACAAGATATATTCTGTTGAGACAGTCTCGAAAGTTTCACTGGATGGTGGCAAAACATGGAAAGAAATTGGCTTGAAAAACCGCCATGTGGATGATCATACCATGTGGATAGATTCAACAAATACGGCGCATTACCTGATCGGTGGCGATGGAGGTTTGTATGAATCTTATGATGGAGGCGCCAACTACAGGTTTATCTCTAATCTTCCGGTTGCACAATTTTACCGCGTTCAGACTGACAATTCGCTTCCGTTTTATTATGTCTATGGTGGAACTCAGGACAATTCAAGTGTCGGCGGACCCTCACGCAATATTTCAAGTGGTGGTGTAACAAGCGATGAATGGTATTTTACCAATTACGGCGATGGCTTCTGGTCGCAGGTGGATCCCGATGATCCGAACACTGTGTACGCAGAATCTCAGTATGGCGGGATGGTTAGATACAACAAGAAGACCGGCGAAATGCTTGATATACGTCCTGAGCCGGACAAAGATTCTTTGACTTATAAATGGAATTGGGATACCCCGCTGATGATAAGCCCGCACAACAGCAAACGACTTTATGTGGCAGCCAATAAGATCTTCCGTAGTGATGACCGTGGAGATAGCTGGAAAGCCATCAGTGGTGATCTTACAAGTAAGACGGACAGAAATTCTTTTAAAGTCATGGATAAATACTGGAGCATTGACGCTGTTCAAAAGGATGTGTCAACTTCATTATGGGGAACAATTATCGCTCTCGAAGAATCCACACTTAAAGAAGGGCTGATCTATGCAGGAACTGACGATGGAGTTATAAGCGCTACCGATGATGGAGGCAAAAACTGGAAGCAGGTAAAGACTTTTCCTGATGTCCCGGCTTATACTTATGTGACCGATATTATGGCTTCACGATTTGATGAGAACACCGTTTATGCCTCATTTGACAATTCACTGAGAGACGATTTCAAACCCTATATTTACAAAAGTACAGACAAAGGAAAAACATGGGAAAGCATATCTTCCGATCTTCCCAAAAGAGGCGCTGTATTTACACTTCAGCAGGATCATGTGAATCCTGATCTGCTTTTTGCCGGCACTGAATTCGGTGTTTATTTTACTATGAACGGAGGTGTGAAATGGCAACAATTAAGCGGTGGTATTCCTGACATAAAGGTTCGGGATATTGAGGTCCAGAGGAGAGAAAACGACCTTGTTGTCGGGACATTCGGTAGAGGTATTTATATCCTGGATGATTACACTCTTTTGCGTACGCTGAGCCAGGACACAGTTAGAAAAGCTGCTGTGATCTTTCCGGTAAAAGATGCATTGCTGTACATCGAAAGTCGCAATAAAGGCGCCTTGGGTTCAACATATTTTGAAGCTCCGAATCCCCCTTATGGCGCTTCATTTACCTCTTATCTGAAGAATGCTCCAAAGACATTAAAGCAGATGAGAAATCAGAAAGAGGATACGCTGTTCAAATATGGAAAACCAATTCCTCAACCTACAATTACACAATTGCGCCTTGAAGAGGAAGAGATTGCTCCATACCTCACTTATACTATTACTGATGATGCAGGAGATGTTGTAAGAAGGATCAATACCAAGCCGGCTGCAGGTATAAGCAGGGTGAACTGGGATCTGCGTTATAGCTCGATGAGCCTTGTGAATGCAAGTAAATTCTCGCCGGGTGTTGTCCCCGCAGGAATATTGGCTGCTCCCGGAACTTATAAAGTGTCATTGTCCATCACGGTGCGGGATACTACTAAAATATTGGTAGCTCCGCAGACATTCATTGTAAAGCCACTCGACAGTACTTCTATTACTACAGTTAGTAGCAAAGCAGCAGTAGCTTTCTTTAAAAAAGGTGCAGAGTTGTATCGGATCACTGACGGAGTTTATAATTCAGCCACTGCAGAAAAAAAGAATATGGTCAGTGTGCTCGAAGCATTGCAGAGAAGTGACAAGGAAATCAGCAAGGAGTTAAAAATGACTGAAAATATTTTGGCAAAACTGGATACTATTTGCTTTGCTTTTGATGGGAAAGTTTTAGGAGCAAGTGATGAAGAAACTCCACCATCACAGGTAACCATCTGGCAACGTTTTGGTAAAATTGCATGGGCAACGAATTACAGTTCCAGCGCACCCACAGCAGAGCAGACAAAAGCTTACAATGTTTTGTTATCACAAGTTTCGAAAATTTATGAACAGACAAAGTTGGTTGTAGAAACGGATATTCCTGTTTTGTACAAGGCGCTGGATAGTAAAGAAGTTCCTGCAACACCAAACAGGCTGCCGGAATGGAAGAAGTAACAATGTCATTTGTCATTAGTCATTAGTCAATAGTCAATAGTCATTGGGTCATTTGGGCAGAAAGATTACAAAAGTTTTTAAAACTTTTGTAATCTGCTTTGATTTTAAATCCAGGTCAAAGAAATGCAGAACATAAAAATCCCGCAACCATCTAACATCCAACATCTATAATCCAACATCTATAATCTCAGATCAAAAAATGTAAAATGTAAAACAAGAAATTTAAAATGTAAAAGTTTCAGGAAATCTTAAATCAAAAATCAGAAATCAGAAATCCAAAATAGTCATTGAGTCATTTTAAATCCAAAATCCAAAATCTTTTTTCAGTAAAATCTATGACTCTAGTTTGAAAAGTCTTTTTTACCACAAAAACATGGAAACACAAAATTACACCAAATTGTAATTTTTTAATATTTTATTTTTTGTGCGGTTTCGTGTTTTTGTGTTTTAGTGGTATTTTTTTGTTTTTATTTTTTAAAACTGATCTCTTCTATTCAAATAATATTACCTTTGCATTATTAAGTTTCTGAAACTTTCAAGGTGTTTATTTCACCTTCTTCAATTCTCCGGGATATCTTTACAACAATAATGGTTTTCCTTCCTATTGAAAAAACTCAGGATTGACGGTCAATCTTTATGCAGACCACTCACACTTTTTTGTGAGTAATTAATGCCAATACAATTACTGCACTATTACATTTTTCAATTTTATTGATTTTTTTGCAAGTGTTACCTCACTATTTTGTGAGTTTTAAAAACTGAAAATAAAAAACAATGATGAGTAAACACACCTGGATATATCGCCCCTATTCATCAAACCGAATTGTGATAGATAGGATGGTTATTTTACCTTGTAAACCCGTTGCAAAAACAGTGTGCACCTTGCACGGGGTCAGAAAACCGCTGACTTCAATAGATGCCTTGCACACTGAACACATTTTGTAGGATCATGATTTTACAACCTGTATCAGACGGCTATTTACAGTAAATAAATTCAAAAAAAAATCTTAATATTTCACAATATGAAAACAGTAAATTTTAATAGTGTTCTGAATGGCCTTTTTCATAAAGGCGAAAAGTTTAATGCAACATTGATTTCTGTAATGTTGAAGCTTTCATCAAAAAAACAAAAAAGGATAATTTTCACAATGCTTTCACTGCCTGTAACTCCCGCTGTTAAGCGATTAATAGTGGAATATAATAAACCGACAAATATTGCACAACTTGCAAGTTATTATCTGAATATACTTGGCACTTTGGCTACGGATACTTTATTTACCACTTATACTACTTTACTCGACTCGGCTGTTGTTCAATGCAAGAAACTGAGGGATGCCCAAACAATTGCTGAAGGTCAGGCACCTGGCACCGCTCAACTTAGAAATGTTCAATTACTTCTCACTGAAAGCATCATGTTTCAGGTTCTTGCCACTGTTCAACTTGTTGGCGATAATAATTTACCACTGGCTGAAGCCATTTTCAAATCACATAATCTTAAAATTAAGGTTTATGGAAGACATGAAAAGGATGAATACACTGTAACTTGTAAGGATGGTGTGTTTACAGTAATCAACAGACCTGTCGGTACAAAAGGAAGTAATGCAGATTACTTACGCATGATCAGCATTGATGGTAAAAGATGGGAAGTGGGCGACCTTAGCAGGAAATCAACAAAAGGTAATATCACCAAATGTGGTGATGATTCGCTTGTAATTGGTATGCTTTATTATCATAGAATGATGACAGATAGTTCAGATGGAAAAAGCTCATGGAGTGATGTAATCCAGATGTACTGCGTTTAAATGGTAAAAAAGGGTTTCAATATTCTTCAAAATTAAAAAGGCTTCCTTAACAAGAAGCCTTTTTATTTTATACCATTGTGTCTGCTCCGAAAAGTAAAAAAAAGAAAAAATACCACTAAATCACTAAAACACGAAATTACACAAAATAATAAGAACCAATTAAATAGTTTTTCATGGGTTTTTGTGTTTTTGTGGCAGAAATAGACTTGTCGGAGTGGAATCACTTTTTGATAAAACGAAAAAAAAGTCCAAAAAGCCGATTGAAATATTCTGTGGCGTTTTTTTCTGCAAAAAAGCCGACGGAAATATTCAGTGGCATTTTTTTCTGCAAAAAGACCGATTGAAATATTCCGTGGCATTTTTTTCTGCAAAAAAGCCGATTGAAATATTCAGTGGCATTTTTTTCTGCAAAAAGACCGATTGAAATATTCAGTGGCATTTTTTTCTGCAAAAAAGCCGACTGAAATATTCAGTGGCATTTTTTCCTGCAAAAAGACCTATTGAAATATTCAGTGGCATTTTTTTCTGCAAAGTGAAACTTTCAAAATAACTTCCCCATATTAAGTACAGATCATCAATTGCAGTTGCTTTCAAGCAACTGATTGAAAATTCCGATGATTCGGCGCCACCCCTACCGGTCAAAACGGCGCCACCCGTACCGGTGCAAACGGCGCCACCTAAATTGGGCAAATTTGTGATGCAATATTAATCATTTTTTTTCATTTTCGTT
>CAISZK010000391.1 GCA_903889915.1 uncultured Bacteroidota bacterium | reverse complement strand
GCATCATAAGTGACGTTATAACTTTGATAGATCTCACTTTGTTTTACTGTGTCCGAGTTTGCTGTTTCATTTGAAACGCATGCCGGAAGAAAGAAAAGAATTGCTGATGTGAACAGGGTGAGAAGAAGGTTTTTCATAAATGATAAATTGATATTGCAAAGTTAATGAATAAAATTTTCAGTCAATTTATTTTGTTTTTCAACTTAAGTTTAACTCTTCACTTTTTTCAAAGCCGACAAATAAATTTTTCTGATGCTGTTCTTCTCTTCTCTTTCGCAAATTGCTTCAATGGCAGGCAGCAAAATTTTGTTGTGAGCAGTTTTCATCTTTATGATCTCTCCGAGAGCATAAGCGGCGCTCCATCTGACAACAGTTCCTGAATGTTCGCTGTTGACGAGAAGATTCTTTATAGCTTCATCCAATTTGCCGGGAAAAAGCTGTGCAATATTTCCCACAACTTTTGCCGATTCCCATTTTACCCGTGGCGCTTTTTCACTTAAAGTTTTTGTCACAAAGTCAAGGAGCGTCAATGATGCTATGGTGGAATCGGACTTTGTTGCAAATTCAAAAGCTTCAATGCAGGTGGCTTTGATGGGATATTTCGATGTTTTGGCAAATGCAATGATGTCATTCATTTTTTCAGGATTGTCCACAATCCATTTACAAAGCATTTCTGTTTTTTCTTTTGGTTTGACATTCTTGTCATTTATTAATTCTTGGAATTCCATGATTGATGTTCAATTTTATTTTTTGGCTATTTTGTTTTAGCTGTAAAGTATGCTCTGGTTATTTTTGCTTAATAACACTGAGATTGTAATGACTTTGAAGTTCATATTTTTTCTTGTGAAAAAGGCTGAAATATGTACCTGAAAACAAAGGAACAATTGTCACTGCACTAACTATAGCAAGCGCCGGAACAGGGTTGTCGCTTGTTGCCGCGTTTGGTTTGGGATTTGTACTTTGGCTGATTCCATCTATGATAAATGCGGTCATCAGAATAGAATACATAGCTAAAACAACACCCACTCCGGTCTTCCATCCTGTAGATGTCCGGTAATAAAAATACTTCAGATCGGAAAGTTTAATTT
Source organism: uncultured Bacteroidota bacterium (assembly GCA_903889915.1). Classification (GTDB taxonomy): domain Bacteria; phylum Bacteroidota; class Bacteroidia; order Bacteroidales; family CG2-30-32-10; genus CAISZK01. Next base: position 13,250 of record CAISZK010000391.1, on the reverse strand, counting down.
CAGTCATTTTGTCTCCTGCCAGTGTAATTGAACTGTCATTTATCTGCATTAATTTCCCCCTGACGATTGTTCCTGTTTTTGTTTCAATTTTTACATTTCTGCCGGTTCTGACGATGCAGTCTTTGCTTTCAATCTTATCATGTAGAAAAAGCATATTTTGTCCAAACGAATTTTGAACCACAATTAAAACGATGATAAATAAAAGCCATCTGAAAGTATGTTTCACTTTTTCCTCCAATACTGTTTATGTTTTACAATGATTTTGTTTATTCTTAATAATGAAATAGCTTATAATTTCACTCAACATTATTTTAATAATACCACAAAAATACTATAAAAATGACAGGCCCGTATTTATTGAATATGCGATTTGCTTTCTTACAATGGTATTACAGGTATTAAAAGAATGAACGAAAATTCATCAATCGTCCAACGTTTGTCCATTCATTATCGTCTGTATATAGTGAAGACAAACCATCTTCGTTCTTAATTATTTCACACTGTTTGCAATTTATTATTTACTTTTATTGCTTGCGAAGTATTGGTTAAACACTTAATGAAATGAATTATTATCACACTATCAGCAAACACAGCAGGGTTGTCATTCTATCATTGTTTTTATTGTTTGGTTTTATAGCCAATGCAGGCAATAACGATTCCTTAAAAAAGAAAAGGATATCAGCAATGCCTGATGACATTTCACATTTCCTGTTTACAAATATCCTGATGAACCCTGCATATACTGGCATCTCAGAAAGTGAGAATTTTTACATGCATGCTTCTCTTGATTTTCCAATGGCTAATTTTTATCCCTGGTATCATCCCCGGGATTATGTCACCTCTGATGATTATTCATTTTCTAAGAAGAAGCAAAATGCTATCGGAATTTATTTCAGCGAAAGCAAAGACGGATCATCCCAAATCATTACTCCCGGTATTTCTTATGCGCATTGTTTTAATTTACCTTTCAATAATTCTTCAACTTTCTGTCATAAATTAAGGCTTGGGATTTCGGTTGATTATACCGAATTTAAAAATACGCTGAATAATTTAACAGAAGGGGATGAGATTGACCCTCGTTATGGTTTCATTTATTATACTAGTGAGGTAAAGCCAAAGGATTCAATAATCGTTAAGTTTTTAACTGCGAATATTGGATTATGGTATGATAATCCTTATGGATATTTCGGGTTTGCTATAAGAAATTTTGCTCACTCCAATTATGATACTTTACGCATTTCTAAAATCCCAATGGAATTTAATTTATCAATAGGAGGAAGAATTTTTATCAATAAACATTTTGCTCTTCATCCTACTTTTAATGCCAGTATGATCAGTGGTTATAAAGGGGAATTTAATTCGTATAATCCCGCTTTGCTGGCAGCCTATAATGAAAAATATTTCCTTGGAGTTTCTTATAACGACATGAATAAAATTACGGTTCAGGAAGGCGCAATGATCTGGAAATTTTTATTAAATGTAAACTGTGGTTATCTCGTGAAAAATGATTTGAATTATTTTGGATACCCTTCCGTTATTGGTGGAAGCATTAGAATGATATTAAACAACAATCAAAAAAAACTGCAAAATGAATAAAATCTTTATCAGCATTGGCTTTTTGTTTCTGCTTTTTTCTTTCGGATGTAAAAAAGCAGAAGAACGAAGCTATGATGAAACTTCGTCTGTGACAACCACAATTAAACTGGACCATGATACGACTATAAGTATGTATTACAATCAGACTTTTATTCTTGATGCGAGTACAGGTAATCCAAACAGTGTTTATAGTTGGGGACAATCTTCAATTGCAATAAATGCACCGGGTTATTATTCTGTAAATATTATAACGGATACTGTTCAACAAAGCTTTCATGTTAATTTTAATAATTGCGAATCAGCGATGTATTATTCAAATTCTTTTTCCCCTAATGGAGATGGGATAAATGATTACTGGGGGCCAAAGGGAAAAAATGTTTTAGCCGGTTCCTTTTCACTTAAAATTTACAATTCACTTGATCATCTGCTATACCAAACAACAGCCGATAATTTTCCAATTAGTCAGGGATGGAATGGCGCTGTGGATGGAGTAATCTGCCCATCGGGATTTTATTATTATGATTGCAAATACAAATCATTGGATGGTACACAGCATAACGATGCGGGGATGCTGCAATTGATAAGATAGGAGAGGAGTACAGATGTGATTATTGGATAAACTTATCCTAAGTTCAAAACTCAACTTCTCTTTCTGATCAAATTGACTTTTGACCAATGACCTTTGACTATTGACAATTGACTAATGCGTGAATTTGATTTCATAGATCTTGGACCATAATTTCCCGGTGACATAAATTTTATCATTCACAGAATCCCATGCTATGCCATTCATTACATCAACTTCAGGATTGAGGGATTTTGCTTCCTCATTCAAATAAGTTAGGTCCATTTTACCAACAATATTACCAGTGGCAGTGTCAATTTTTACAATATCATTTTTCATCCAGACATTGGCGTAGATATAGCCTTTGATAAATTCCAGTTCGTTTACATTTTCAAATGCTGTGTTGTCTTCTGTAATTTCAAGTTTTTTTACCAGTTTAAATGTTTCAGGATCGAGATAGGTAAGTTTGTCGGTGCCATCGCTCATGATAATGTATTTCCCATCAGTTGTAAGCCCCCAGCCTTCCTTGTTCTGATAGCTGAACTGCCCGATTTTCTTATAGGTTTTCGCATCATAAACAAAGGCTGTTTGATTTTTATAAGTAAGTTCGTACAGTTTATTTTTTAGGAAAACAATCCCTTCACCAAAATAAATTTTCCTGTCGAGTTCACCTTTCACATTTATTTTGCCTGTCACTGTATCAACAGGACCAAAAACTGATCTTGTGTATGACGGTTCGACTGGTGAGCCCGTACTCTCGAACAATTGATTATCGTGGTACAAAAAACCTTCAGTAAAAGAAGTGACATCATGAGGCAAGCTTCTCACAACCTGGTATTCAATTTTGGCAACGTTTGATTTGGTCGCGGGAATATTGTCGGTGTTTTTAGGATTGTTGCCGCAACCGGCAAGAAGGCTGCAGGCAGCTATGCAGATTAAAAGTCTTTTCATTTTAAAAAGTGTTTGTGTTGTGTTTTCTTACTGAAAGAAATCGCTGTTTCAATTTATACAAAGGAAAGAAAAATAATTTACTCAACGAATCCAGGTTTATCAGAACAATGACTGTGAATATATGTCTTTGATTTTTTCTACTGAATTCAATAATACTTTACCAATTCCACTTCGCTGTATTTATCTTTCTTTGTGTACTTGTATTTATATTCTTCTTTGAAAGTCAGTTTTTCATTTTCATTATAACTGATGATCTTTATAGGATTCTTATGCTTGTCCTTGATGATAATTGTTTTATCTGTTACTGTCTTAAACTGATTATAGCTGGTAGAGACAAAAATGTTTCCAGCTTTGTTTTCACTATAGTCAGTATAGTAAAGAAGTTTCCCGTCTGCACCGTAGCTTGAAGTTTTAATGATCATGCCGGTGCTGTCATATTCAATGGTGTTTTTACCCGATAATGTATCATTGTAAAATGTGGAAGTTTCTTCAAGATGCCTGATGGTATCTTTGGTTGTGATAACTTTTAATTGTTTTTTTATTCCAAAGTCTTTGTAGTAATTGAGCGTTTGCGAACTCAATCCGTCACTGGATTTTTTCATGCTGAGATCAGAAGTGTCGCATTGAATTTTATCGTCTGTTGTAAATTCAAAGCGACAATTCACCACTCTTGTAAGCATTCCTTTTTCATTGTAGATATTTGAAGAGGATGAAGTAATTCCGCCCGATTCGGAATAGGCTACGTTCTCTTCATAAATTTTAAAGGAGTCATTCTTACTGTAAAAAATTTTGTTCTTTGATTTCTGTTTTCCATTCGCAAAGTAGCCTACGGACTCTGAAAGCAAACCTTTTTTGTTGTATTTGTTCAGGGTGAAAGACTCCAGCGAATCATTGCTGTTATATACTTTAACGCTGGTAATGTTTCCATCCGGGTTGTAAAATGTCCTGGTGGTTTCCTGCTTCTTTATCTTAATACTGTCCAAAGGCTGACCGGATTTTGGATTTGCACTAACAGAAATATTGAAGACAACAGTAAAGGCTATGAAAAGAACGAAGATCTTTTTTGGAAAATAGCTCATCTTATTCTTTGATCAATCCTTTTTGAATCATCATATTTTTAAGGATCTTTGTTTTCCCTTCACTTAATGGAGTAAGAGGAGAACGATGGCCACCTGCAGGAAGCCCCATAAGATTCAGTGCCATCTTTGCCGCCATTGGATTGGATTCAAAACGGAAAGCTTCGAACAATTCGTAGTAATCATAATGAAGTTGTGCAGCTCTTTTCATATCACCGGCCAAAGCAGATTCGGTAAGTTCTTTCATTACTTCAGGAATTGCATTACCGGCAACGGTGAACGTTCCGGCTCCGCCAAAAGAAATAAGAGGATAAGCAGTGGTATCTTTCCCTGTGAAAACACAGAAGTCTTCACCTTTTGTCAGGTATAATAGCTTTGCAAGATGATCTAATTTTTTATTCCCGTCTTTTATTCCAATTATGTTTGGATGCTTTGCAAGAACGCCGGATGTTTCAGGCAACAGATCAACACCGGTTCTTTCAGGGGCATTATGCAGAACAATGGGAACAGGTGAGAAGTCGGCAAGTTTTTCATAAAAGTCAATGAGACCTTCTTGTTTTGGCAATACAAAATAGGGAGTAAAAACAGAGATGTAATCGGCTCCGATATCAGAGAAACGCTGAACCCTTTCTTTGGCTTCCCAGAGACTTGTTGAGCATGCATCGGGAGCAATCTTTGCTTTGCCTTTGGCCATTTCAACAATGATCTCAACTTCACGATAAACTTCAGCATCCGTCATCATCGTGTTTTCTCCGGTAACTCCCAGAGGTGCGATGCCATGTATTCCGGCATCCAATTGTTTTTGAACAAGAATTCGTAGTCCTTCCTCATCCATCGAAAGATCTTTTCTGAATGGAGTGATCAGTAAAGTATAAGCGCCTTTTAGCATCATGGTTGTAAAATTTTATTTGGGTAAAATTAAATAAAATAAGGTAAGTTGAGGTGTGAAAAATTATGACTTATGAACAGACAAATATGAATAAAAAAAAAGAGAAGCATCAAATGATGTAGCTTCTCTATAATTTTCAGGATGCATTATCCAGCATGACAATAATTGCGTTCAGTTCTATTCTGCAATAAGCTTCTACATTCTTTTGAAAAATTCCTGTATCTCTGTTAAAAATTGTGACCATATTTTCTCCATATTTGAAGCCAAATCTTCAATTCGGCTTTCCTCTAGTCTGAAACCATAACCATGTACAAAAAAGTGGCGAAAAGTCAGGTATTCATAAAGCTTATCAGTTAATTCTTCTGTAAGAATATTATTACTAACGGAAGCGTTTAGCAAATCCTTATGCCACTTGTCGGTATTGGGCGTCTTGATATTTATTGCACTTTGTGATTGCTTTAGGATATTTTCCATGCCATTATAAATGTTAAGCATAAAAGCACCAATTGCTGTAAGTTCAATAACCGTTTTTTCTTCCCTTGATAAAGCTTCAGTTAGATTTGCTAAAGCAATTTCAATGTTTTCTTTTTCAGCAAGAATTTCTTTTGTAAGATCAGCCATAAATCCTTACCCCCTTTTCTTCAATAAGAGCATTAAATAATGATTTATCAGTAAGGTCAACAAGATCTACATTCTTTGATAGATTTTTGTAAAGCTCTGCATAAAATTTAAAGAATAAATTTGATTGAAGCCCTTTTACTCCTATATCAATATCATTAAAATTCTCATCACTCAGGATGGAGGAACCGAACAACAATACATAAGAAACGCTGTACTTAGCAGCGCAACGAATGATTATCTCCTTGTCTTTCTCAGAAATCATTTTGATATTTTATTTTGAGTAAAAAACAAACTACTATTCTTAAATTTTTCTCAATTTACAATAGCATTGTATCTTATTTGATAGTACAAAAGTAAAAAAAATATAGAACCGGAATGACACAAATGTTAAACAAGAAAATTTTTGCTTAAAGAAATTAGTAATTTTAAAAAAGTTGTTCAGATCTTGCAATAATAAAATCTCTTAAAAAAAAGTCCCATCCTACATACAGAATGGAACTTTTTTTAATTTCTATTTTCAATGAGTTAATTAATTTCCTGAACTACTTCTCCCTTCTCATTCCAGTTTCTTACCTTATAATAATCCTGAACGAAAGTGTTGAAATATTCGCGTGTTAGTTTTTTTCCTTCCATGAAGCCTGAAAGGTTTGTTTCATTGAAAAATCTTCCGGGCAGCGTGTCGTCGCTGGATTTTCGGCCATTACGTACATTATAACTTCTTGCAAGATGTGTGATGCGCGTACCTGTAGCCAGCAGAGATTTCCCTGTAAAGTTGCTTCCTGTGGCAGCATTCAAAAGTCCTGCAAAAACATCGAGAGAAAGAGGAACAAAATCACAGATCACCATGCTGTTTCTCACATTTGTTGTGTCAATGCCTTCGGTAACGGCCGGAACAATATCCTCAATTTTGAAGTCAGGACCCATTTCCTGTTCAGCGATCCATAAGCGTGTGTGGCTTGCAAAATCAGCAACAGCCATTGCTACACCCATGGTCAATGAGCCTAAAGGATTGATTCCTGACAGCTCCATTCCATAAATATTGATTGCAATGTCTTCGCTTTCCTTTCCAATTTTCTTTGTGGCAACTCTTGTTCCATCAGCAAAGATCTCACCCAGTCCTTTTCTGAAAGCCATCTGGGTAAGCAATTCGCGCTGAGCTTCGGCATTGCCCCAGTTGAGTTTTAATTCACCGGTGTTTTTCAGCAGACCTTTTTCATAACACTCCATCGCAAAGCCTACGGTTCCGCCTGCGCTGATAGTATCCATTCCAAGATCATTGCAAATATCATTTGCTAAAGCAATGTCTTTAATGTTTGAAATTTCGCAGTTAGAACCCATCAGTGCTGCTGTTTCATATTCGGGTCCTTCAATTTCGTGACCGTCCCAGCGTGCCCATTTCGAGCAGCGGATAGCACAATTGTAACAACCCGTATCCTGCCAGTTGAGTTCTTCCCTTGTAGTTTCTGAGCTTATCTTTTCAAATTTTTCAAACTCTACCTGCGACCAGTTTTTTGTTGGCAAAATATGATTTGTCTGGCAGCCACGGATACATTTCATTGTTCCTTTAATTCTGCGGAATTTTATCCCTGCATTGTTAAGGATATTCTTTGTAGCTTCCTTGTTTACTTCCTGGAATTTTGCTTCATCAAAGTATTTGATGGGAATATTGCCATCAATAACAATTGCCTTCAGATTCTTTGATCCCATCACGGCGCCGCTTCCGCCACGACCATATTGCCTGTGTTTGTCAACACCTATGCAAGCGATCTTCGAAAGGTTCTCTCCCGCGGGACCAATACAGGCAACCCGCGGATCCGTTCCCGGATGGCGTTTTATCAATTCATCATTGGTGAAATAAATTCCCTTGCCCTCAAATTCGGAAGCGTCAAGAAACTTTATTTTGTCTTCCTGTATCAAAAGGTAAGTGAGTTTTGGCGCTTTGCCTGTGATGTAAACATAATCATACCCTGCAAATTTTAAACGGGGTCCAAAGTTGCCGCCACAATGCGAATCAAGAGCGCTTCCTGTAAGCGGAGAGCGTGTGACAAGTGTTGTGCGGGCGCTGGTTTGAATTTTGGTTCCTGTGAAAGGTCCGTTGATAAATATCAATGGATTCTCAGCACTTAAAGGATCAGGCGAAGGGTTAAGCCTGTCAAGCAAAGCATACCCCATTCCTTTGGCACCGATATAATTTTCTATCAGTGTTTTTTCAGTTTCCTTAAATTCAATCTTACTCGTTGTAAGATCTATGTACAAGCATTTTCCGGTATATGACATAGCTTTGTAGTTTGTTTAAAGTTCAATGTTTAAGGTTCAAAGTTCAATGTTCAATGTTCAATGTTCAAAGTTTGGTTGTCACCAACATTGAACCTTAAACCCTGAACAGTTTTTATTTTCCTTCTTTATTTATTCTTATAAGATCAGTGAGAATGGCAAAGCCTGTCTGCATTCTTCCTGCTCCGGGGCCTACTATGGTGACATCACCAAGAAGATCGGTTGTGAATGTCAAAGCATTTGTAGCGCCCATTACACCTGCCAAAGGATGTGACAAAGGAACCATTTCAGGAGCAACAGAACCTGTTACTACGCCATCAATCTTTTCTACACAGCCAATGAGCTTCCAGCGATAGCCTTCTTTTTTTGCATGTTCCATATCAGCAGGACTGATCTTGGTTATTCCTTTGCAGGTAACATCAGTGATCTTTAAAGGAGCGCCCATAACGATGTTTGCAAGAATGGTAACTTTGCCGCGTGCATCATAGCCTTCCACATCCCCCGTAGGATCGGCTTCGGCATAACCCAAATCCTGTGCTACTTTCAGAACAGCGTTGTAGTCCATTCCTTTTTCCATTTCGGTGAGCATGTAGTTGGTGGTGCCGTTCAGGATTCCGCGGATCTTTGAAATTTCGCAGCCAGCAAGAGGGCCTTCAGCAAGATTGATGATGGGTGTTCCTGCACAAACTGTTCCTTCAATAAAGAATTTCACGCCTTTTGAATCTGCGAGTTTTTTGAATTCTGCATACTTTAAAGCGGCAGGTCCTTTGTTGCTGGTGACAACATGCTTGCCTGATTCCAGTGCTGCACGTACATGATCAATTGCCGGTCCGCCGGTGGTGAGATCAGTGTATGTAAGTTCGCAAAGAACGGTTGCGTTGCTTTCTTTGATAAGGGTTACATTGTCCCATGGTGTTACATCTTTCGTGAATTTCTTTTTTGCTTTAGCTTCCTCAAGCATGAATGGAATATCAAGTCCATCCGGATTGTAACAATTGCCATACGCAAAGTCACCAACAGCAACAATGTCGAATTCGAAATTATACTTTTCTTTAAGGAAGTTCTTTTTTGATAAAAGAATTTCACCGATACCCTGGCCAACTGTGCCAAATCCTAAAATTGCAATTTTTTGTTTCATAAGTTTTTTGTTTGAGTGAATAAATTAATTATTGAAAAAAGATAGAACACTGATCTTACTGATGATTATGATTAATTAAGATTTGAAATCATTAGTATAACCTTTTTTATCAGTCTTTATCAGTATTTCCAGTCCAATCAGTGTTCTACTTATTTTTAGTTTGAAGATTTTAAATGATTATTACTTTTTATGACATTTGTAATCGTTCGTTAATACTTTCCTTTTGTGTTCAGGTTTTTTGCCAAAATTAAGCAAAAGTCCGACTTCTTTATCCGTTGACTTCAAATAATTGATAAGTTGCAGTTCATGATCTTCGCAAATTGTTTCTGCAGCCTTTAATTCAAGAATTATTTTATCTTCAACAATGATGTCTGCAAAATAATTTCCCACTTTAAAACTGGCATAAAAAACCTCTATAGGTGTTTGTGCAAAGCATGATAAACCCAATTTTTTTAATTCAATCATCATAGAATTTTCATAAACCTTTTCAAGAAAACCATAACCCAAGGAATTGTACACATTGTAGAATGCTCTTAAAATGATTTTGGTCAAATCAGAATACAGATAATTCTCTTCCATTTTTTATCAATTAAATTGTTAATGATAGAACACTGATGACACTGATGGTTATGATTAATTAAGATTTTTATTAAGTTGCTTAATCTTTTTTATCAGTCTTTATCAGTTTATTCAGTTCAATCAGTGTTCTGTTTTTAAGTTTTTATTGTTAATGATAGAACACTGATGATACTGGTGATTATGATCAGTTAAGATTTTAAATCAGTTTTCATCAGTATTTTCAGTCTAATCAGTGTTCTGTTTTTTATCAGTATAGATCAGTATTTTCAGTTCAATCAGTGTTCTATTTTATTTTAAATTTTAGACAATGCCTGATCCAGATCTTTGATAATATCCTCCGGATCCTCTATCCCCACGGAGATGCGGCAGGTTGAAGGTTTTATTTCTGCAAGCTTGCGGCCTTCTTCGCCCTGCTGTTGATGCGTGGATATTGCATTTAGTGTAGCCACAGTTTTGCAGCGACCCAGGTCAGTGGCGCGCCAGATCATTTGCAATGCATCGTAAAATGTGCGTGCATTTTTTGAATCGGCAGGCGCTTTTTCCTTAATTTCCATGGCCAGCATGTACGAATATTTGTTCTCGTTGGTGTCGGCAAGTTTCATGTATTTATTTGCAATCTCATGAGCAGGATAGCTTTTTAATCCGGGATAATACACCTTGTCAATCTTTGGGTGGTTTTCAAGATAAGTTGCAACTTTCAAGCCGGTGTCGCTCATCTGCGCAATGCGCATGCGCAATGAACGGAGATCATTCAGCGTGAGAATGGCATTAATAGGACTTATCGAAGGACCGTTGTCCCTGAATGGCCAAAGCTTTGCCCACACTGCAAAATCGGCTTTCATTTCATCGCTGCCAACTTTGCTGATAATGTTTTTGCGTGAGGTCATCATGCCGCATATTGATGTGCCATTGGTGCTGATGACTTTTGTTCCCGACTGCACCACAATGTCTGCTCCGTGAAGCAAAGGCCTTGTCAGTGCCGGCGAAGCACAGGTAGCATCAACGATCAGGGGAATGCCTGCTGCATGAGCTATCTTAGCCACTTCTTCAATATCAAAAATGGCAACGGCAGGATTTGAAGGAAACTCGCCATAAACAAAGCGTGTTCCTTCATCAATATTAGATCTCCATTCGTTCAGGTCGTAGGGATTTTTTACCCACCTTACCTCAATACCTTGTTCCTGGCAGCGGCGCACACTGAATTGCTGAAATGTGCCGCCATAAAGTTTGGCGCTGGTAACAATATTCATTGCAGGCAAAGAATTATCCTTGATCAGAAACGGGTCGGTGGCTGTTTTTATTGCAGCCATTCCGCTTGCGGTGGCGAGGCAACTGGCTTCAATGTCGGAACCGTAAGATTCCAGCAATCCTATTGTATCTTCAAGAAATCCGCTCGACGGATTGGCAATTCGCGAATAGCACCATGTTGGCATTTCATACGCAAGCGCTGCTTCCATGTGGGCGCTGTCCATGTAGGCTTCGGCTGTAGAAAGATAAATGGGTTCCATGATGGAACCTGAGTTTCCACTGAAAGCCTTCTCCATTGTGTAAAGACCGTGGGTAGCCACGGTGTCGAATTTTTTTGTTTTGGCAGCTTTGATTGCCATCGTGCGTTCAGCCATCATTTGACGGCCAACTTCAATCCAATCTTCTTTGGTGCGGTTTGTTTGCATCTTTATTTAGTTATAATTTTTTTAAATGTCATTGGACAATAGTCAATAGTCAATAGTCATTGGTCATAAGTCAATAGTCAAAAGTCATGAGACATTAGGCATGATGGACATTGGTGAATGGTGGTCATTCGTTGTAATTAAAAGATCTGCACCCAATGACCAATGACTATTGACAAATGACTTTTTTTATTGTGAAACAAAAATAGAGTTTTATAAGCAATTACAGCTAAAAAATAAAAAATTGTAGTGAGAATTATTGAAATAAATAAAAATTGAAAGCCTGTTGGTTGATCACAGCGCAGAATGAAACCAATTTGAGTGAAAACAATGGATATTCTTAAGAAATGAAAGTTTGAGCCTGCTCTGAACAGTAAAAAATATAAAATTGCCGCTAAGACACTATGTCACTAAGACACGCCAAGTATTGAAAATAAAGTATGTTTTTCGAGAACCTTAGAGTCTTTGAGCCTTTGTGGCAAGAAATAGATTTGCCGGAGTGGACTTAAAGTTTACTTTTTTTCTTTCGATGCTTTTAATAAAAAACTATCTGTTTGTTCCTGGTCCAGCAGGTTGATGCCGGATGCGAAAAAGTCTTTGTCTGATGATTTGAAACCATAAGTTGTTGCATTGATCTCGTTGCTTCCTATCTTCATGAAGGTTGTTGACAACTCATAAATGATTTTATTGTTATCACTTGTGGTTAACGTGAGCTTTTTGGCGCCTTTGCTCCAATGTCCCTTTACACTTTCCTGTCCTGTGTGTTTTCTCGCGACGCTATCCCAAAACAATATTGTCAGGTCAAAAGTATTGTTAGTGTCTAAGGTTAGCGTGATATCGCCTTTATGACAATCCATGCTTACATATCTTTCCGTTTTGGTGATGTGAATAACATCTGTGGCTTTGTTGACAGGTTTGTTGCTTTGCTGATTGCAACCAAGGAAGGTTGTCAGGGCAATACAAAGGAGTAATAATTTAATTTGTTGTTTTGTTTGCATGTGTATTTTATTGTTTTGTAAAATTTTATTTTCAATAATGATCGTCTTTTTAATCTGACAGTATAACGGTCTGCACTAAGTTTAGTTGAGAATTTCGGATTACTTTACCATCAGTCTCCGCCGTGTATTCTATACACAAATACGATGCTGCTCATAATGCTGATCAGGATTATTCCTATGAAAAATATGATCAGGCCAAGTTTGCTTTTTGAATTTATCCTGCTCACCCTGAAAAGTAAATACCCTGCAAGCAAATTTAATAGCGCCCATAAAACATTTACCAAAGGAGACGACAATCCCTGACCCGGCGGATTGGCAAAGGGTGTGGGAAAAGGCTTTCCTGAAATGCCATTAACAAAATGTGGAACAGCATTCGTTAAAAATCCTCCTGCAAAAAATGCTGCAATGTAATGATACCATTTCATTGGTTTTTCAGTTAATTTGTCTGTTGTTGTCATTGTGTGTAAGTTTATTTGTGTGATTGTTGAATTGTTTTTTATTAGTCATTTTCCTCGTAATAATAGGAGTAGTCAATCCCTTTCATAAACATTTCGCGGTCGTTTATTTTTGTGGTGAGTGCATTTTCCAAAAGTGATTTCAGAACACTACTGTTTGTTGGACTTAGAATCATAGCGTTCATGTAATCCCGCTTACTTATTTTACTCCAATCAACGCATTTTTTGAGGCGTTTTTTCAGTAACAGATCCAGCCATATTCTGGCGCTTCTGCCATTACCTTCCATAAATGGGTGCGCAATGTTCATTTCCACATATTTATTTACAATTTCGTCAAGTGTAGTATCGGGCATTGCTTCTATTTGCTTTAATGTGTTTCCTAAAAAGCGGGATACTGCAAAATGAAAACCACCTTTTGAAATATTTTTTTGTCTGATT
>CAISZK010000390.1 GCA_903889915.1 uncultured Bacteroidota bacterium | reverse complement strand
TTTGTTATTGAATGTAACATCACGTAGCAAGCGGTAATATTCTCCTTTGTTATTAATAATAAAACCAGAGAGGTACAATATTGGAATATCGAGTAACCCCTTTAACAACAGATACAATACATTCACAATTCTACCGGTTCTTCCGTTGCCATCATAAAAAGGGTGGATGCTTTCAAACTGATAGTGCTGAATGGCAAGTTTAATAAGGGGTGAAATATCGTCTTCTTCATCCTCGTTGAGAAATTTTTCTAAGTTTGACATAAGACGGCTAATCGCATCTTTATCATCAGGGGGAGTATAAACTGTTTCACCTGTGATACCATTTTTAAGTACAGTTCCGGGCAACTGGCGAAGACCTGCATTGTTTTCTTCAAGAATATTCTGAACGGAAATAATACCATTGGTACTGAGAAACCCTTTTTTTTGAATGAAACTGAAACCTTCAAAAAGAGCTTCTCTATAGCGTAATACCTCTTTAGTTGCAGAGTCCGGTTTAAACGATTTGGCTGACAAAGCCTGATACAAGGAATCGTGCGTAGTTATTATGTTTTCTATTTCGGATGATGCTTTTGCCTCTTTCAGAACAATAGCATTTATCAAAATACTTTGATTGGGTAGGGTGTTAGCAATACCTTTAAGCTCAGCTAGGGCAACTGCGGCTTTGCTTTCCTGTCTTAAAACTACTTTTGACTCTACAACATCCCTGTCAGGCGGTAAAAATGGTAAAGCGTTGTTCGGATTTTCTGGTTTTAATGGCATAATGAATTAAATTTTATGGTGGTATTAAATTTTTATATCAAATTGATTTTTAGATTAATAAGTTGGTTTTCGAATTGTTGTAAATTCTCTTTTTAGCCACTTTTAGTGCTCTTTATTGTCTTTTTTATTGAAAACAAATGTAAATATAATGCATTAAAATAAAACAACATCTTTTAGAATTACTTTTTTGCTTAGTTTTCTTTGAAATGCTAAATTGACAAAATAACGTTTGCACGTTTGCACGCATATATAGGTGTGCAAACGTGCAAACGAGCAAGAAAAAGAAAGCTGCTGCCAGATAGTGAAATTTTGAGGTGTTTTGAAAAGAGCAAAAGAGTGAAAAAGGGAAAAGGTCATAAATGAGTTGTTGAAAGATAAATAAAAGCTTGAATTTAAGATCAAACAGAGTGTGTAATATTGGTGTAAAAAAAATCTTTGCATGGTTATATTAAATTTAAAGGGACACATTAAAACGGTATATCATCATCAACAATAACGGATTCTTGGCAGTCCATGTTGATAATCCCCTGTTGTTCATTGATTGGTACAAGCGAATAATAAATGGTTTTGCCATGGCGAGATTTGTGAAGGTAACAAAGGTTATTGAAAACATTTGAAAGGGTAAGTTTCTCTTTGAAAATTATTTTAAGATAATCTTCAATGAAGCGCTCGGAACAGCTAAATTCTTCTCTGAGGTTATCAATAACTTCTTTTCTGGGCAATGGCTTAATTAAAATAATTTCAAGTTGTTCAATAACAGAATTAACATCGAGACGTTTTTTTCCATCTCTAACATATGCAGATACAGTTTCATCATCAGCCAGCACCAATGAATTTTCAGTTTCAGAATATTTTACATAAAAAGGGTCATGTTTTCTGGAACTGCGGCACTTCAAATAGGCAATTTTAATCAGATCAGTTTCCCTGCGGTCGTGGTCACGTTCAAAACCTACCTGAACAACAGTAGAAGCCTTATTCATAATTTCAGTGCCCAGGTGCCCACGGGCTTTGTCTGTGCTGCCGGGGTTCTCGTGGATAAGACAAAGGAACGTAACATCATAGCGATTTATAGAAATGTTCATCATATCAATTAGAGCCATGCTGTCCTTAGGATCGTTGAAGTTGTAAACACAATCTGTGATGACATCAAGGATAATAAAAATATGCCTGTTATATTTGGTGCGGATGTGTTCAAGATATTCGTTCAAAACATCAAATCTTTCTTTACGGTCAAATTCGAGCAGGGAAATGTAATCAAAGTTTTCTGGATGGTCCTCAATGTTGTACCCGGCATGTAACTGAATCTGTTGAAGGGCATAAGGCAGCTGCTCAGAAAGATTGCGTTCAGTGTCCACATAACAGATGGCATACGATTTTGAATTGTCTTTTGAAAAGTTTAGCAAAGGGGCAGGATGGTCATTGGTTTTAAGCATGGCACTGCTAATTATCTGTGCCAGGCGGCTTTTATGGACACCGGCTTTGCCCTGAATAACGTTGATGGTTTTGGGAAAGAAAACAGGTTTGTCGTTTTGGGAAAGGATAGGATTGCTGAAAGTGATTTTTTTTGATTTGTTTTGCGACAGTATTTCACGGGTAATGAGTACCTTTTCAAGACGTGTCAGCTCCGGTACTAGTGCCGGAAGTGGTTCAAAAGACTTGCAGGCATTTTCAATGAGCTGCTGCAAATCAGAAACAGGCAGCCCAAATTTAAAATAATCTGAAATGTCCTTGCCATTATCCATGCGAGGGAGCAAAACCCGGGGCAAATTAGATGCTTTTGAAATCTTCTCGCTTTGGGTTTTGCCCGTTTCATCATTATCATATAATAAAATAAGGAATCGGCATCGAGAACGCAGCAAAATATAAATTTCAGAAGGAAGCATGGCAGTTTCACTATTAAGAGATACAGCAGCATAGCCATGAGCAGCCAGTGACATGACATCTTTTTCGCCACCTGTGAGGAATATGTACTCAGAAAAATCAGGTAACTGTTCAAGTCCAAAAATATAATCTGTTGGTTTCTGGCCCATGTACTGAAAGCGAAAATTTTTATTAAACGGTTTATAGAGCTTTGCCCAATCTGTTCGGGTATAAGCGAAAATGGGATTCTCTGTGGAAGAATTAATTTTATATTCTTTATCGGCTTTGTTTATAGCTGTAAAAGCCTGAACGGAGCGGACGTTAAACCGCTTTAAAACCGCTTCCGAAATGCCGTATTGCTGCCACCATTCAAGCTCCTGTGGCTGAAAATGGCGAACAACAAGGGAAGATGTGCCGTAAATGATGGTTTCAACGGATGGGTGTAAAAACGGTGTAAAATTGGTGTTGGTTGTCTGTACTGAATGCCCGATCTCTGCGTTACCCTCTGAAAAAAAATCCTCATTTACTTTAGTAAAATCGTTATTTTTTTCATTCGGGTGCCTTGACCTCGAACATTCCGATACAGAAACCAGTTTTTGCATATTATTTTCAGGAATATTGAGGCACATATCAG
>CAISZK010000389.1 GCA_903889915.1 uncultured Bacteroidota bacterium | reverse complement strand
TGTCACCCCGATGGGGCTTCTATTTCACGGCGACTATTTTTATTACAAAGTTACCACTCCTAATGGAGTTCAAATGCCGCAGTGGAACAGCAATCCCAGAGGGATGTTATCTTTGTAATAAAGAAAATATGATGGTATTTAAGTCACGTAGTGACGATATAAAAAAATAACCGGAAAGCAATGTTTTAAAATTTGAATAATTCATTACGCTTTTATCACAATTGTTAAATATTGTTAAAACATTTGTTTGGCAAACATTTTCTTCAAAAATATATTCTTACTTTTACCCCGTCAATTTTTCTATGAATTTATTCGGGTCATATTTGCAATCTTCCTTTTCTTCATTTACTGGAAAAACAATTTATTTTAATTGTGCGAAACCCTATTTCTACGAGTTCAACACATCGCCCGCAACCTGCGTAAAAGAACCAAATACCCTATTCCAGTTCTCAAAATCAAAGAAGGCTCCTTCACAGAATTTGGAATTTGGGTCTTTGAATTTTGATATATGTGTTTCGCCAGGCAGTTTCTTTCAAACATTTTCAGGATTACTGCCTCAGAGCAATTGCAGCCAATTTCCACAATTTTTATCCCTCAACGCTACTTTTCACTTTATTCCCCGCTTGCCCGGCAGCTTTCCTGCAAGGCAGGGGAAAAATATTTTTGAGAACGGAACATTTCCGGGCAAGCAAGGCAGGCTTCTTTTTACTCCCGGAACTTGCCCCCTGTCGCCCGGAAAATTTTTGGGCAAGCGGAGAATTTTACCGGGCATGAAGGGACTAATGCCCTTTTCAATGGGAAGATGTCCCACGTCGCGGGGAGGCCCTCCCGGCGACCCCGGCATGTTGTTCCGCAACCCGGGTTTTAGGGCTTAAGATAATGATTATGAATGATTAAAGTAATTTTTCACTTATTTAATAAAATAAATTCAATCACTTAAACAAACGTAACATGACAAAAAAGAAACTTAACAAAGAACTGATTGCCACTACAAACCAGGATGGTTTGACAGAGGCAGGGCTTATCCAGGATTCAGACAACAAAATTAATGTCCATATTCAGGATGCCACCATTGCTCCGGATCTCGATCCCACACCGCAAGCAATGCAAACAAAGATGACTGGAATAAAAGCCAAAGTTACCAGCCGTGATTATCACCAACAGCAGGCAAAACAACTGACGGGCGAAATTACCACAGATTTGGACGATGTGAAAAGCATTTTTGCACGCAAATGGGCGACCTATTTGGAAGGTCTCCCTGGTATGACCGTCGAAACTCTGAAATTGTGCAATTTTGGCTCAAAAGGCATTTACAATGCACATCCGGGCTCAACTGTGTCGGTTACCGAAAGCCAACCTGTTATTATTGATCTTGACGATAGCCGTCATCTTGAAATTGTGTTAACCATCATCAATTCAAAAACAAAATCAATTGCCCTGCCCCCCGATGGCAGAAACCTGCAGGTTTGGATGGCAATAGGCGATGCTTTCCCTGCTGATTTAAGCACAGCCCATTTTCTTGGAAACGCCCCTCACGGGAAATTTACAGCACATTTTACAGCCGACCAGGTCGGACAAAATGTTTGCTTTGCAGCAATTTATGAACCAAAAGATAAAGGAGCTTCGGTAGTGATCAGCCTTTCAATAAAAGGAAGAGTCTCCTGATCAGATAATTAAATAAATTAAAACCGACGGGTTCAGTCCATAGGATATTTCTTAAAAAATTGATTTTTATCAAGAGTGAAAATTATCCAATGGGGTTAACTTGTCGGTTTTTTTGTTTTTAAATGACAGAAAATATGGAGAAAGAAAAATTAATTAAATTCGTGATATCGGCTTTAATAATGTATTTTATACTAATGCCGAATAGTAAAGCGCAAGTACAACTACCACTCTCGCAAGACCCATTATATCACATAGTATTTCAGGACACTTTTGGTACTAATTATTTAGATACTACAAGATGGTTTACTGGAATGGGTTGGTGGGCAGGTAAGGGCGCGAACACTAATTTTGAAAATAGTTGTGGTAATCCATTATGGGATATACCTTACTGCCGCCAGTGGCCGCGCGATACAGCAAATCGTAAATATCATGCCACAGGATATCCCAATTATCAAACACTTATAAGTAAGGCTGAAAATTTTAATGATACCGTCATTGTATATAATCCTTGCCCGTCAGGAATATGCAAATATCATGGGGACACTACAGTTAAAGCCGATCAATGCTTTACAAATGGTACTGATTGGTGCATGTACGATTCTGTAATGCCATTTAAATATAGCAGTGCTATAATGAGAAGCCACTATATGTTTACTGATGGTTATTTTGAAATCCGTTATCGGCTTACGAATTATCCTGATTCTCTTTACAATGCCTTCGGCCCAAATTTCTGGCTTTATGGTGGAGGCAGCAAAACATCCGACAGTGCCGATTATAGCGAGATAGATATTTTTGAAATGGAAGGGCAGAAATGGAAAATGGGTTCAAATATCCATTATCGGAACCAGAATCCTAAAATAGATTCTCTTCCTACACATCCTGGAGATACGGTTTTTTGGAACGCTGTAGGTGGAGGACCGCTTGCATATAATCCTTATCCCCCGCATATGTTCCCCGATGGGAATGGAAATTATAATGGAGGTACATGGCACACCGTAGGCTGCGAATGGACGCCTGCATATACTGATTTTTATTTTGATAATAGCGATACTATTCGTAGATATTCCAATTCAAAATTGCCCATACATAATCTGGATAGTATGTATATACTAATAGGCACAGAAATGATGCCCCCTGATAATTATTGCTTAAGCTACACACAGGGTAAATCTCCGCCTTCAATTAATTACGATATTGATTATGTAAAGGTTTACCAAATAAACCAAGTTGCAGGTTGTTTAACCAATGCAGATAGTTTACCGAATGGTTTTACCACAAATAATTTTACAAGCCAATTATATAAGGATGTAAATATAGGCGGTAGCGGAACGGCTGTACTTAACAGCGGTTCATATCATATAGCTGGGCAGGATTATGTGCTATTGCAAAGTGGTTTTGAAGTAAGTGGAACAGCCACCGTAATAATTTCCACCATGCCCTGCCAAACAAAGAAATCAGCAACATATAATCCTGTTTCTCGTGTACCTGCTTTCGACCCACCCCGTTTAATTGATCTGCAAAAAGCAAAACGAAATAATAACCAAATGCAATGAAAAAGTTATATTGTATAAGTTTATTGCTATGTTTATTCTTTGTAAGCAAAATAGCAATCGGTCAAATTTGGACACAAAAAGCAAATTTTGCAGATTCAACAAATGGGGCTGTAGGTTTTTCTATTGGTGCTAAAGGATATATTTTATCTGGTGATACCAGTCATAGTTTTTACGAATGGGATCAGGCTACCAATACATGGACTCGAAAAGCTGATTTCCCAAGCACAGGTACAGGTACAGGTGGAGTTGGTTTCTCTATAGGCACCAAAGGATATATTGTTACGGGTGATATTGGGCAGGAATTTTGGGAATGGAATCAGGCTACCAATATTTGGACACAAAAAGCTAATTTTGAAGGAGCTTCAAGAGATGCTGCCGTCGGATTTTCCATTGGTAATAAAGGATATGTTGGTACTGGAGGTGGTCATTCTTCAAATTTAAATGATTTTTGGGAATGGAATCAGTCTACCAATACATGGACTCAAAAAGCTGATTTTGGAGGAACGGCAAGATTTAGTGCAATAGGTTTTTCTATAGGTACTAAAGGTTATATAGGTACAGGTAACGATGGAATGTTACCAAATCCTGTGCAATCTGATTTGTGGGAATGGGACGGAGATATTGCTTCACCAACATATAATACATGGACGCAAAAAGCAAATTGCGGTGGTGGTATTACGCAAAGTGCAGTTGCATTTTCAATAGGAACCCTAGGTTTTATATGCCGTGGGATGACCCATGATTTCTGGGAATGGGACCAATCTACCAATACTTGGTCACCCAAAACTAATTTTGGTGGTGTTGTAAGATATTATGCCGTCGGTTTTTCCATTGGTAATAAAGGATATATTGGTACGGGGCAGGATTATAATAATAACCTTTTACGGGATTTCTGGGAATATAGCGATACTACTGTTGGTGTAAATGAAATAACCTACTTGCAAAATATGGCTGTTTATCCCAACCCTGCAAATGATAAAATATACATAGAACGCTCTAATAATAATGCAATGGAAGTGAATTTATTTGATTTGTTAGGTAATAAAGTATTTACAATAATGACAAGCAAAAACAAAAATACGGAAATTGATGTAAGCGGTATTAATAAAGGTGTGTATATTTTAAAAATTACAATTAATAATAATTCATTAAATAAAAAAGTAGTAATTGAATAATTAAAAAATAAAAATATCATGAAAACAAAAATAATTTTTTTAATGCTTGTCTTTATAAGCATAGCAATCAATGCAAATGCACAATGCAAAATTTTCTCTGGTAATGCTGTTTCAATTGGAACATTGTCAGCACCTCCATCCGGTTATGAATTGCAGGTAACTGGAAATAGTATTTTTAATAATAATGTAAATATTTCAGGCGTTCTTAATGGGAAAAATTATTCAATACCCAGCCCAGGCGTTTCACAAGGGTGGGTAAAAGTTGGCACTTTTACTGCGGCACAAAGTGGTCAAACAATAAAAATTGTAGCCTATATACATAATGGTTATAATGCCACAAATTCTCAGGATGCTACATATAATATAAATTTCAAAACATCTAATGGTAGTAGTGTTGATGCTAATGGTTTTGCCGGCAACGGAAGCTGGTATTCAATAGGTTTTGATAATACAATACAACCCGGTTATATTAAATGGAAAGCTAATGCTGCGGGAGTAAATGCAACTTCTTTCGATCTTTACATTTACGTTCCTGCATTTGCTGATAATAGCCATTATTCTGTATCTATAAATAATGGTGCAAGTTGGACTAATGTTGGTCTTTCAGGACAATCAGATCCGGGTGCTGCAAGTTCTACTGTATTAATTCCTATTACTCAATTTAATTTACCGTATGGCAATGTTGGTATAGGAACATCAACACCGGGTTATAACTTAGATGTTAATGGTGGTTTTAGAGCTTCAGGAGCTGGCATATTTGCTAATTCTTATGTTATTGGTAACACACGTACTTATGGAATGTATTGGGCTAATTCTTTCTTGGGTTATTTTTCTTTCCCAGCATCTTATGTTGCAACATTAATGAATGCAAGTTTGGGTATAGGAACATTACCTGGTAATTTTACATTAAATGTAAATGGTAATACTGCATGTAATGGTAATGTATGGACCTCAGATCAGCAATTCAAAACAAATACTGACAGTCTTCACTATGCATTAGCAACAATTCGGCAATTAAAACCTAAATCGTATTATTTTGATACTACAAATGTTTATGGATTTAAATTTCAATCTAAAAAGCAATACGGTTTTATTGCACAGGATGTTGAACATGTATTACCAAATTTGGTTACTACTTCAACAAAACCTGCAGAAATTGATTCTGTCGGTCATGTTGTACATCCTTCCATAACCTACAAATCGCTTAATTATATTGGGTTTATTTCAATTTTAACAAAAGGCATTCAGGAATTAAGCAAATCTAATGATAGTTTGAAAAATGTTCAGAAAGCTACAGATAGTTTGCTTACTGTTCTACAAAAACAATTAATTGCAAATACTTCCAGCCTACAGCAGCAGATAAATGCTTGCTGTACAAAAGGGAGTATTGATAAAACAACTAGAGATAATAACACCTATCCATCAACTGATTTAGATCTTTTAAGCAAATCAGCAATTCTTTATCAAAATATGCCAAACCCTTTCGGCGATGGAACAGTGATAAAATATTTTGTTCCCGACAATGTTACAAGCGCAAATATTATTTTCTATGATGAATTTGGAAACGAAATCAAAGATGTCGAACTTCCAAATAAAGGGATTACAGCAGTGTTGAATCTTTCTACTCTCAATCTTGCATCAGGCGTTTATTCCTATTCATTGCTTATCAATGGTAAAGTAATCGATACCAAGAAAATGATAAAAACGTAAAAAAAATTTTATAACAATAAAAAGCGGGAAGAAATTTTCCGCTTTTTATTTCTGTATATTAATAACCGGTTGTCAATCATCCATCGTTCGGGATTTACGGCATCCCATCCTTTCGGTTACAACCAGGAATTTTAATCTCTAATAAATAATCCTTTTGGCCGCGCAAAATTTCAATTATTGAAAAAAATATAGCAATCTCATTTCCGCAAATACAAAAGAGAAAATATGCTCCAACTATTTTCTCATTTCTATCTTCTATTTTCCGACTTCCCTTCTCTCTCCCCTTTACCGATTAAAATTTCCATGATACCATGCGTTTTGCAGGCGTTGTAGATTTAACTTTTTTTCTAAGGCGGCAATTCTCAAAAGCTTCATTTATTTTAATACTTTTGCGCATTCAAAAAAAACAAATTATGAAAAAACGTAACATCAAATTTCAGGTATTAACCTTATTTATTATGATTGCAATTATGGCAGTGTTTTTAAATTTCAAACCCATGACAGAAGTTAAAGGCGGCAAAGCTTTGGACACTTTGAACATGGATAAGGCCATCAAGCCGGGCGCTGACTTTTTCAGCTATGCCAACGGCGGATGGATCAAAAAACACCCGGTTCCGGACGAATACAGTCGCTACGGAGCTTTTGAAGTGTTGATTGAAAAAAACTATGTTGATCTGAAGAGTATTCTTGAAGAATCTTCAAAAGACACCAAAGCTTTGGCCGGAAGTAACAAAAAGAAAATCGGTGATTTTTACAAATCAGGAATGGATTCTGCAAAGATAGCAACCGAAGGGATCAAGCCTCTGGCTGATGAATTCAAATTGATTGATGCAGTGAAAACCAAAGATGATCTGCTGAAAGAAATTGCGCATCTTCACACAATAGGAGTGAATGTTTTATTCGGAGTATATTCAGGACAGGATGAAAAAAACAGCGAAATGGTGATCGCACAACTTCACCAGGGCGGACTTGGACTTGCTGACAGGGATTATTATCTGAGCAAAGACAAACGTTCGACAGATATTCGTATAGCCTATAAAAAACATCTCGTAAACATGTTCAAATTAATGGGCGACGACACTGCCAAAGCAGGCAAAAATGCAACCGAAATAATGAAACTCGAAACCAGTCTGGCAGACGCTTCATGGACCAGGCTTGCATTGCGTGATCCTATCAAAGGATATAATAAATACACGCTTGACCAGTTGCAGAAATCTTCGCCGGAATTTGACTGGAAAAATTATTTTATTGCAATAGGTTTACCGGTTCCCGGAGATATCAATGTGGGACAACCTTCATTTTTTGAAAGCCTCAGCAAAATCATGAAAGAGACAAGTATTGATGACTTTAAAACATACATGAGATGGCATTTGCTCAATGGCAGCGCCACTTTGCTTTCACCGGAGTTTGAAAAAGAACATTTTGATTTTTACTCAAAAGCATTATCAGGAAAAACCAAAATGCAGCCTCGCTGGAAAAGGGTTCTGAACCTTATCAGCGGCTGTATGGGCGAAGCATTGGGACAAGTTTATGTTGAAAAATTCTTCCCTGCCGAATCAAAAATTGCCATGATTGAATTGGTCAATAATCTGAAAGCTTCATTGAAAGAAAGGATCCAGAACCTGGCATGGATGAGCAGTGCAACAAAGACCGAAGCGCTTGCAAAACTTGATGCTATTGTTGTGAAGATCGGCTACCCTGACAAATGGAGAGATTATTCAACACTTGATATCAGCAGCGATTCTTATTTAAAGAATGTGATGAACGCTGAAAAATTTGAATTTGCTTTTGACATTAACAAGATCGGTAAAAAAGTTGACAGAACAGAATGGGGCATGACTCCTCAAACTGTGAATGCTTACTACAATCCAAATATGAATGAGATCGTTTTCCCGGCAGCAATTCTGCAACCTCCCTTCTTCAGTAAAGATGCAGATCCTGCAGTGAATTATGGCGGAATCGGTACAGTTATAGGACATGAAATGACCCACGGTTTTGATGACCAGGGCAGGCTTTATGACAAATCCGGAAACCTGAAAGATTGGTGGACATCAGCCGACAGCGCAAATTTCATGAAACAAACTTCAGTGTTGGTTGACCAGTATGATCATTTAAAAATTCTCGACACACTGCATGTTGATGGCAGCCTTACACTTGGTGAAAACATTGCTGACCTTGGTGGCATCACAGTTTCCCTGAATGCACTGAAATCAGTATTGAAAAAGACAGGCGACACTGCAAAAATTGACGGATATACTCCTTACCAGCGTTTCTTCTTATCATTTGCACAGGTCTGGAGAATGACCATCAGGGATAAAGAACAAATGCGCAGATTGAAAGAAGACGTTCACTCACCCGGCGTTGCCCGCGTGAATGCTGTTGTGCGCAATGTACCTGAATTCTATTCAGCTTTCAACATCAGGACAGGTGATGCTTTATACATCGCTTCGGATAAAAGAGCAAAAATCTGGTAAAAATTTTCAGACGCACACAATAATTCTTTAATTGTTGCGTTAATCAAATGTAGCTTCTGAATACCTGAAGCTATAAAGAGGGTAGAGCAAAGACCGACTGGCAACAGTCGGTCTTTCTCTTTATAAAATAAACTGATTTGATTAAGTGAAACTTTCAAAATAACTTCCCCATATTATTTCATCGAAGTACGAATTTTTTACGAATTTACGAAGTACGAAAGCGCTGACAGTTTCGTAGTTCGTATATTCGTACTTTTTTTCGTAATTCGATGGAATAATGTTTTTGATGATTTTATTTTAAACTTTTTACTAAGCATGTTTTTTGAAACAAACCTTCCAATATTTTGGCAATGCAGTTTTTGATTTATACATTTGTTCCATTAAAAACATTCTGATGGATGCTGAAAAAATAATTGACCTCGATATTCTTCGCAACATTTGCGGGGAAGATGTTGGCTACATAAAAGAAATTATTGACTTGTTTCTTTTACAAACCCCCGCTATGGTTGATGAAATTGATGCGGCTTTTGCTGACAACAACATAGAACTTTTAAAGAAAAAAGCTCATAAATTAAAATCCTCAGCAAGTATGTTTGGTATTGAAAAACTTATTGTGCCCCTGCATTTACTTGAAGAAACTGACATCGGAAAATCTTCAAAAAAAGAAATCAGAAGCTTACTGAAAAATGTGAGGAAGCTTACTGAAACTGCCTTCCGGCAAATAAAAGAAGTAAGAAAAAATTACGACTGAATTCTACGATCGCTTTCCTGTTAACTTCCTGATGATGGTCATCAATTGTGATTCATCAATAGGCTTGGTGATGTAGTCATCCATACCTGCCTCAATGAATTTCTCTTTATCACCCGCAATTGCATAACCGGTTATTGCAATAATGGGTGTGTGAGTTTTCTTCTTTTTTTCTTTTGTGCGAATAACGCGGGCTGCTTCGAATCCATCCATTTCAGGCATCTGACCATCCATCAGGATAACGTCAAAATGACCTTTATCAAATTTTTCAATTACTTCCAAACCGTTATAGGCAGTGTCCACATTCAGTCCGTGGTTGAGGAACATTTTTTTCAGATAAAACTGGTTGATACCATCATCTTCTGCAATCAGAATTTTTAATTTCCGTTCAGAAAGATCAACTATTTTAACGATTTTTTTCTTTTCTTTCTTCACTTCCTTTGCCTTCTCAAAAGGAATTTCAACTGTGAACGTCGTGCCTCTTCCGTATTCACTTTTAAAACTCACAGTACCCTTCATCAACTCTGTGTATCCTTTTACAATTGCAAGGCCTATTCCGGTACCTGCATAGAGTTTGGATGTACTGCTGTCCAACTGCGTGAAAGATTGAAAGAGACGACTGAAATCAGCAGTTTTGATGCCGATGCCGGTATCGGAGATATTCACTTTCAGATAAACAAATCCGTTCTTCTCCCTGCTCTTTTTTACATCAATAGAAACCTTACCAATTTCAGTGAATTTAATAGCATTGCTTGCAAGATTGAGAATGATCTGTTGCAGCTTGATTGAATCACCGCATAGCTGTGGTGGTAAATTTTTATCAATGGAATACTTAAAGTCAAGGGATTTTTGATCAGCAAGAGTTTTAAGAGAAGAAAATGAATTCCTGACCACCTGTTCAATTTCGAAATTCATATTTGAAATATCCATCTTGTTGGCTTCGATCTTGGAAAAGTCGAGAATGTCATTGACAATGTTCAGTAGATTGCCGGCAGAAATCCTGAGCGAATCAACAATTTCTTTCTGATCGGTGTTCAGTTTACTTCTCGTTAATTCATTTGTAAGACCGATAACAGCGCCAAGCGGATTGCGTATTTCGTGACTCATGTTAGCAAGAAACTCCGACTTGGCCTTACTCGCAAAGACAGCAGCTCCTATTTCCCTGGCAAGATTTTCTGATTTTATTTTTTCAGTGATATCCCTGCACACTGAAACAACAGTGCCTATTTTGTTTTCATTATCAATGATGACTTTGCTGTTTGTTTCGAACCAGATATATTCTCCGTCTTTTTTTCTTAGTCTGTGCTTGATAAGATTTATTTTTTTCGTTTTTAGAAACACTTTTTGATGCACCTTTAATTCCGGCATATCATCTTTATGAATAAATTTAAAGACTGACTGCCCTGCTATTTCAGAAGTTTCATAACCGAGAATTTTCTTACATGCCGGTGAAACAAAAACGATGATACCATCTTTGTCAAATTCAGTAATAATATCATTTGAATTATCAGCAATCAGCCTGTATCTTTCTTCGCTTTCAGCAATCAGTTCTTCATTTTTTTTCCGCTGAATGAGCTGCCACATTCCATACATGAGCAGGCTAAGCTGTTTTACATCCAATTCATCATAATCTTTTTCCTTATTTCCTACACAAGCAATGGCAACGATCTTTTCCCCATCAAAAACCGGCACCTGGATGTAGTTATTTAATAGCAGATGACCTTTAGGGAACATATTTTTCTGCTTGTTCACTATATCATTTTTATTGACAATGATTGCCTTCTTTAGCCTGATGGCTTCACACCACGGTCCATGATTACCAATATTAAATTCTGAATTAACATCTTTAAATTCACTTTTCTGTTCCACATCATTAGACCATAAATGCATGGTTTTAATACTTTCATCATGATCGAGAAATGACAGGAAACCCACATTACTACCGGTAAGTCTGACACCTTCCGCCAATGCAAAATCAGTAATTTCATTGACTGATCTGCGTGCCATGTTATTTAAAGTATGCAGCGCTTCAAGGCGTGCTTCATTCAGCCGTCTTACTTTTTCTTCAAGAAGTCGTTCGGTAATATCAAAGGAAATAACAGCAAACTGACCTTTTTTAGGTGAGTATATTGTAAAGTCAAAATATTTGTCAAGTTCATCGGAATAAAAATCAAGCCTCTTTGATTTACCTGTAATTGCAACCTCTCCGAATATTTTAATCCAACGATTATCAAAATTCGGATAGAGTTCCCTGACACGTTTCCCGATGAAGTTTTTCGCCTTCATTCCGATATAGGTTTCATATGCCGGGTTGCCGGCAATGAACCTATAGTCGCAGGGTTCATTGTTATCATCGAGAATAATTTCGTTCAGAGTGATGGCCTGGCTGGTGGTATTGAACAAAAGCCTGAAGTGTTGCTCGCTTTGTTTTAATGCAATTTCTGATTTTTTTTGTTCAGTAATATCGAGTATATGGGTAACAAAATATTTGAAAGCGCCATCAGTTTCTCTGATCAGCGAAGTTGAAATTATCACCCATATCAATTGCCCGTTCTTATGGGTATATCTTTTTTCAAGGTAACGTGGTGCTTCAACTCCTTCGAGTAATTTATTCATCCAGTTTATGCTTTTTACTTTATCGTCCGGGTGTGTGAGATCAACAAACGCTACGCCTGTCAAATCCTTTTTCCGATACCCTACCATATTGCTGAAAGCACGGTTGACAGCAATGTAAACCCCATCCATTCCTGTGATGCACATTCCGATCGGAGCTTTTTCAAAAGTGGTCCTGAATTGTTCCTCGCTTTGTTTTAAGGCATTTTCCGCATTTTTACGTTCGGTAATATCCCGAATAATGGATAACAAATATTGTTTTCCATGAACAATGATACGATTCAAACCAACTTCAGCATCAAACAACGTTCCATCAGCCCGTTTAAGAACCCATTCAAAAAATAATGGTTTTCCTGAAATTGCAAGTGTGTTTTTTTGCTTTGCAAGATCAGTTGATAATGTCCCGTCGGCCTGGTATTCCGGCGAAAGAAATGCAGGTGAATGACCAATAATTTGTTCTTTGCTGTAATTAAAGAATTCTGATGCTTTTTGATTACAATCAATAAAAATTCCATCCTCGCTTATGAGAATGGCATCATTCGCTGCTTCAAATAAAGTACGATATGATTCTTCGCTATCTCTTAAACGTTCTTCAGCAAATTTTTGCCTGGCAATATCCCTGAATACAATAATACCTCCTGATATTTCTCCCTTGTTATCACGAACAGGCGCCGCAGAATCTGAGATCGTTTTTATGAGGCCTTGTTTGGATAACAGGTTTTTATAAACCAAAAGATCTTCAACTTTTCCTGACTCAAGTGCTTTAATAATAGAAGTAGTCTGTATTTTCCTGGTATGTTCATCAATGATCACAAAAATATCATCCACATGCCTGCCAATCGAGTCTGTCCTGTTCCATCCTGTCATTTTTTCTGCAGAATGGTTCATCAGAGTTATGTAGCCATCTTTGTCAGTAGTTATCACGCCAACACTGATTGAAAGCAATGCAGCTTCAAAGTTATCAAATCCACTGAACTTTGTAGTATCCTGCAATCCCTGAAGAGAGATCTCTTGTGCGGGATTATTCTTTTGAGGAGAATTCTCTTTATTGACGGGTTTGTTTTTGTCGGTGTTTAAAGACGCTCTTTCAATGCTTTTTTCTTCGCTTTCCTTTAACTGCAATTGAAGGTTTTCAATATCCGCGATCAGCTCTGCCCTGGTTTTCTTACTCAGATCTTTCATTTGAATAATTTTTCTGATAAGTGCACAATTCCACTTGTTGCTTCGTGCTTACAAATATACATTTTTTATCCAACATCAGTCATTATCCGTTAATTCCTGACAAAGTTTTTTTACTGAAGACTTCTTATTATAACAACGAGAACTTTTAATACATTTACAGCACAAAATTTAAGGCATGAGATTATCCGAAAATAACAGGCTTTTTACAGCTATTATAGCTGCCAGAGAAGCAGGAAAAGCCATCATGAATATTTACATAGGCGAATTCGATGTCAGTTTAAAAGCTGATGAGTCTCCTATCACTGAAGCCGACAGACAGGCACACAACATCATTGCTGAGATGTTGAAAGAAACTCAAATGCCAGTCCTCAGCGAAGAAGGGAAAGAATTTCCATTTGATGAAAGAAAAAACCTGGATCATTACTGGCTGATAGATCCTCTGGATGGAACCAAAGAATTTGTCAGCCGCAATGGAGAGTTCACCGTGAATATTGCATTGATTGAAAAAAACACGCCCATTCTTGGAGTTGTTTTTGCGCCTGTGCCTGATGTTCTGTACTTCGCTTCAAGAGAAACAGGGGCTTTTAAATTGAATTCATTTTCTGTTGTTGCAACCAATGCTACTTTTGAAGAAATGATAAAGCAATGTTTGCCTCTTCCCATAAAAAAAGAAGATAGAAATTTTACAATCATTGCAAGCCGTTCGCATATGAACAGCGAAACTGCTGACTATATAAAAAAGATTGAAGAAAAGCACGGTGATACTAAACTTATATCGGCTGGCAGTTCTTTGAAATTATGTATGGTCGCCGAAAACAAAGCAGATGTTTATCCCCGCTTCGGAACTACGATGGAATGGGACATTGCAGCCGGGCATGCTATTGTGAAATATTCAGGAGGAAAAGTTATGCAGGCAGGAAAAAATGAAGAGTTAATGTATAACAAACCCGATCTGCGAAATCCTTTTTTTGTAGCTACCAGAGAATAATGCAGGGAAATAAAGGAGGCTTCAAAAGAAAAAAAAGACTACAAAGTTTTTAAAACTTTTGTAGTCTGTAAAATGTTTTTTTCTTTGTAATTAAATATTATTTAAATTTGTCCAACCAAATTATCCAAACTTAAACTTATGAAAAAAAATCTACTCTTATTCGCATTGGTTATGATCATGCCATTCATCATGAAGGCTCAGATAACCGTAACACAAGCCGACTTCGCAGCTATCGGTGATAATGTAATTCAGGCAACGGATACACTACCTGTTGCAGCAATTAGTCCGGGTAATGCCGGTGCAAACCAAACGTGGGATTTTAGTCTGTTGCATAATCACAGTTCCTCAACTTACAATTATGTTACTCCTGCTTCCACCGGGTACTCATCTCACTATCCAGGAGCAACAATAGTTGCAAATGTAAATAGTTCTATTTACAATTTTTTGAACAGCTCAGCATCTGGTATCCAGGTACTGGGATTTACAGGAAATCTTCTTGGAACAGGAGCACTTTCCGTTGTATATAGCAATCCTGAGAAAATTATTTCTTTCCCTACTACTTATAATACCGTTTGCAACGATACCAGCAAGTATGATTGCAGGTTCTACTATGGTCAAACAGTTCAGGGTTATCTGGTAGATTCAGTCCGTCAGAAAGAACTAAATTACATCACCAGCACTTTTGATGCATGGGGAAATGCTACAACTCCGGATGGAACTTTTCCTGTTCTCAGACAAAACAAATCCAAGAAAACCATTGACAGTTCCTGGGTTTATATTCATGCGATCTCTGCCTGGTATGCTTACTCAAATTCAACCACTACAACTCAATCCTACGGGTTTGTTGGCAATGGAATTAAAATGGCACTTGTAAATATTAATTGTGTTCCCGACAGCAGCAGAATCCAAACTGTTGACTGGACAAGGGCAACACCTCTTTCAATAAATGAAAACAACACTTCGGAAGCGGTGCATGTTTATCCAAATCCTGTTTCAGATCTGATTTTTGTAAGCAATTCAGGAAACGATAAACTTCGTGCTGTAATTTACGATGTGGAAGGAAGAGAAGTTTACAACTCATCCATTGCAAACAATAACATTACAACCATCCCGGTTAAGAATTTGAACGAAGGTGTTTACATTCTGAAATTATTTAATAACTCTGGCTTAACGAAAACAGAGAAACTAGTGATTAATCACTAGGAGTAATTGTGAATAAGGTATAAGGCGCAGGCACCTTATACCTTATTCCTTATCACTTTGAACCTTGAACGTTAAACGTTAAACTTTTTCAAACCCCTTTCTTAATAAACCTTCTCTCCAGCAACGGATAAGAGAAAATCGAAAGAAGCAATATCAGTGTGCCCGCGTAAAAGCCGAAGGTCATGTACTCGGATTGACCGAAAATAAAATATGCGAGAATAATGCCGTAAACAGGCTCAAGATTGATGGAGAGCACAACTGCAAAAGCAGAAATTTTTCTCATGATTCTCACGATTGCTGAGAAAGCATAAGCCGAACAAACAACCGCCAACAGTGCAAGCCAAATGAAATCGGTGAAGGTGAAACTCAGGTCATGCACATTCATGTTACCATTAATAAGCAGATATATACTTACACCAAGCCAGCCACCAATCATTTCATAAAAACCAATCACATTCTGATGAAACTGAAAGGTGATTTTCTTGTTAAGAACCGTAAATAAGGAAGAGAGAAAAAATGCGATCAGTGAATAAATGATCCCATTAATGTAACGCGGTTCAAACTGAAAAATAAGATACAATCCAAAGATGATCACCAGTCCGATGATGACCTCAAACCAGTAAACACGTCTTCGAAAAACCAATGGTTCCAGCAAGCTTGCAAACAAAGTTCCGCTTGCCAGACAGCCCAGCGTTACTGAAACATTTGAGACTTTAATGGCACCAAAGAAAAAAATCCAGTGTGTACTTACAATAATCCCTATGCCCAATAATTTCAATGCCTGTTTCCAGGGAAGCCTATATTTTGTTTTGGAAATATTGAGCCAGATAAACAGCGCAATGAAAGCGAACATTGTTCTGTACCACACCAAAGCAGGAGCAGGCAATTGCACAAGCTTCCCAAGGATTGCAGTGAACCCAAGGATCACAACAATAAAGTGCATTTCAAGATAGCTGCCGTAATTCTTTTTCCCCTCAGTCATTGGATTAGTTTGTGGCAAAGATACAATCAAAAAAAGAAAGTGCCTAAAGTTGAAAGTGTCTAAAGTGTCTAAAGTACTTAAGGCGCTTTAGACACTCTAGCACACTCTAGCACACTTTAGACACTCTAGTGCACTTTTTTCCTTACCTTTGAGATCAATTAATTTCATCATGAAGTACCGCATCATTTTCTTTCTTTTCTTTGCCTGCAGCAGCACACTGTTTGCGCAGGACATTACTAAAAACAAGGGGATTTTTGAAGAAGATCACAATGGATATTATGAAAACACAATACTAAAGGGCATTGCAACATTTGAAGACAGCATAGCGCCAGTCTTGAAAAAACATTTTATTGCTGATCTTGATGGAATAAATTTGCCAACATCGCCTGAAGAGTTCACAAAGTATTGGTTCAACCTTCCCGTCTCACAAGGCAACACAGGTACATGCTGGAGCTTTGCAACAACTTCTTTTTTCGATTCAGAGATCTACAGGATCACGAATAAAAAAGTCAAACTCTCTCCCATGTATTTTGTCTATTGTGAGTATATCGAAAGGGCAAAATATTTTGTAAAGAAAAAAGGTGACTGCACCATTGGTGATGGTTCAGAAGCCAGCGCACTTCCGCGACTGATGCGGCTTTATGGCGTTATGCCCGACAGTGTTTACAATGGCTTGCTGGCAGGACAAACAGTTTATGATCATTCAAAGTTGGTTGAAGATTATGAGAACTATTTAACCAGGGTTAAAGAATCAAGCTCATGGAACGACAGTATTGTTATTGCAAATGTCAAGGCAATACTGAAGAAGTACATGAATGAGCCTCTATCAGAATTTAATTTCAGAGGAAAAAAATATTCGCCTCAGACTTTTCTAACAGATTATTGCAAATTACTACCGGGAGATTATTTCAGTTTTATGTCTGACAATAAGACTCCATTTAACCAACATGCCGAATTGGTTGAAGATGACAACTGGCGCCACAGCAATGATTATTACAATGTGAGCGCTGATGATTTTATGAAGATCATTGTAAATGCAATTAAAAATGGTTATACCATGAGCATTTGTGGTGATGTTTCGGAAGCAGGCATTGACAAAGAAAAGCAGGTGGCAATTGTTCCTTCATTCGATATTCCTTCTGAATACATCAATGATGATGCCCGTCAGCTCAGGTTAGAAAATGGTTCTACAACCGATGACCACTGCATTCATCTCGTAGGATATTTACTGAAAGAAAATAAATACTGGTTTCTGGCAAAGGATTCCGGAGCCGGAGCCTTTGATGGAAAACACCCGGGATACAAATACCTCAGTGAAGATTACGTGAAGCTAAAGATGATGAATATCCTGCTCTACAAATATGCAGCAAAGGAAGTGCTGGATAAGATCATTAAGTGAATGCTGCAACAAACCACAAACAACTAACAACTAACAACTAACAACCAACCCTTACATCACCTGCAATTTCAGCACCCTTGAGTTTTCCGGTGATTTGATCCTTACAAAATAAATTCCTGTTGAAAGTCCCGGTATTATAGAGCCAAGCGACACAGAATGGAATCCCGAAGTATAGTCTTTATCAGAAAATGATTTTAATAACTTCCCTGTAACATCGGAAACATCAATTTCAATTTTCGTTGATTTGGCCAGGGCAAATTCCACACACGTACTTTCATCTGCAGGGTTTGGATACAAGGTTACAAAGGTTAATGAATATGGATATTCTGCAATGCTGTTGCCTGTAGTGTCAACGATGCTGTGTCCGGGCAGGTAGATATATTCAGCGTTTGTTCCGCCTCCGCCCATGCCACCACCTGTAGTCTTTGTAACTTTAAAAACAGGCAAGCCCATCGTATCAGCAAGCCATTTGTATTCTTTGATAATCTGGTTGGTTGCAAAGCCAATTCCTCCAAACAGTGAATCCACATGAATAGTGTCGTGAACATAGCTGGTTGAAAAAACCCTCATGGCATGAAATGAATCGCAAGGGGTAACTACTTTTCCCCATCCATCCACAACATTAATGCGTCTTCTGGATTCACCATAATATCCCAACGTGGGAATAGACATATGGTAAGAATAGTAGGAAGAATCAACATCTCCCATTGTGATAGGAAAATTATACAACAGATCAGGATCGTGGTACTGTATTGGATAAGGAATGTTATTTATTGTGATTCCCTCTCCCACCTGCGAATAAGATGTTGCTGATGCTTTGAAAAAATAGTAAATATTGGTCATGTTCACATAGCTCA
Organism: uncultured Bacteroidota bacterium; assembly: GCA_903889915.1. Taxonomy (GTDB): domain Bacteria; phylum Bacteroidota; class Bacteroidia; order Bacteroidales; family CG2-30-32-10; genus CAISZK01. The sequence continues at coordinate 12,869 of CAISZK010000389.1, read as the reverse complement.
TAAGAGAGATATTGGGTTGTCTTTGTGCAACTGTTGCTACATAATTGGGATATAAAATCGGATCACTAAAATCTATCTTGTAAACCAAAGGAGTTGAAGATACACTAACAAAAGTATCACCGCTAACATGTGTTGATACGAAAGAAGAAAAATTCCAATAATGATTGGCGCCGGTAACAGTGTCGTTGATATTATGAACATTGTTTATTGTGCGGATCTGTATGGTGTCGCCCGGTTGTGGCATGTCAGCTTGTCCTACGATTGGCTGTGCAAGCAATGAAACATTGAACAATAAACCGATTGCAGAAAAAAGTACTAGTTTCTTCATAAAATAAATATTTGTGTCAAAGATAATTATTGTAGAATAAGATACGTGAAAATTAACAAAATTTAAGGGTGATGTTGGGTAGCATTTATTTTTTGTGACCGTTGAAAACATATTCTAATAATGTTCAAAAAAAATCGGGCATTTCAAATTGTTCCGCTTTCGGAATTTGAATATCGCCAGAGTATTTTTCAAAATGCAGTATTGATAGAGTTCATTATTTTCATTTTTTCAATAACTATACATCCTTAACTTTTCGTTATTCTTCCCTTTACGATTTGACCAAACTGCGATGAGTGTGATTCCACAGGACACATCAATTACACTCACCCTTTCACTCCCCTCCCCGCCCTGCCATCATGGCTTCATTGCTTTTGCATTTTCCATTTTTTCAAAAATTATTATCTTTGCAAAAAAATAACCTTATCCTTTTCCGGGTTGGTCACGCTGATAAAAATGATTCGTATCATTTTTCAATTATCGGCGGCCACAATCAAATATTTTTGCGAATGGAAACACTTAAATTCGTCTGCAAGGATAAAAAACAACAGGAATTTGCAGACACTGTAAGAAAAAAAGTAAACGATTATTTTAATCAACGTGGAATAACCACGAAAGGCAACTACAGGATGGTGCTTAAGTCAGCAGTGATGCTGACAGTTTACATTCTGCCTCTGGTGCTGGTGTTAACAGTATCTATGCCTTACTTTGTTTCACTGCTCATGTGGCTCCTGATGGGAACCGGCATGGCAGGCATTGGAATGTGTATCATGCATGATGCTATTCACGGAGCCTATTCAAACAAAAAATGGATCAACAAAATGATGGGCGGCACCATGTACATTCTGGGGAGCAATGTTCTCAACTGGCGCATTCAGCATAACAACCGTCATCATATCTTTACAAACACAGAAGGTTTTGACCATGATATCAGTTCCAGAGGTCCCTTGCGTTTGTCGCAGTTTGCTCCACTTCGCAGGATTTACTATTACCAGCATATCCACGCATTTTTCTTTTATGGTCTGATCACTATTATTAAACTTGGTGGTGACTTTACGCAGTTCTTCGAATTCAAACGCTCAGGTTTCATGAAGCTCAACAATGTCAATATCCCCTGGTCGTTCATGAGAATGTTGCTGGTGAAAATTCTCTATCTCTTCGCATTTCTTGTATTGCCTGTGATGTTCACAAATTTTACTGTCCTGCAAATTCTTCTGGGTTTCTTCCTCATGCACTGGATAGCAGGTTGTATTCTCAGTACTACTTTTCAAATGGCACATATTGTTGAGGGATCAGAGCAACATCTGCCCGACAAGGAAGGATTGATGGAAGTTGACTGGACTTATCACCAATTACGGACTTCTTCGGATTGTGCAAGGGACAATGTTTTCATTGGTTGGTATCTTGGTGGATTGAATTTTCAGATAGAGCATCATCTGTTTCCTACTGTTTGTCATATTCACTACCGGAAGATCGCACCCATTGTTGAACAGGTGGCAAAGGATTTCGGATACAGGTACAACATCAAACAAAGATTCACCACTGCATTGCGCTCGCATGTGGGAAGGCTGAAAGTGCTCGGAAGACAGGCTCCGGTTACTAATTCATAAGCTTTTAAATTCCAAGTCTCAAGTCTCAAGTCTCAAATTTCAAATTTCAAATTCCAAGAAATTAGTGCATGAAATTTACCTTCTTTTTACCACATAGGCACAGTAGATATATAGGTTTCACATAGAATCTTCACGGAAAAAAATCTGCATAATTGTTGACCTAAACCTATGTGAATTTCTATGTACCTATGTGACTATGTGGTGAAATTTTCAAAATTTGTTTCAGAGAATGTCATCTTAATTTGTCTCTAAAAACTTTTCTATTTTCTATCTTCTATTATCTATCGTCTATCATTTTCACTCAATCCCAACCTTCGCCACTCTTTGAAAATCAGGTGTGCCTATTCTCACAATATAGATCCCAGCAACAAACCCGGTGACATCAATGGTTGTTTCAAATGATGTTGCTGTTGGTTTGATGGTCTTATAATTGACAAGCTTCCCTGTGACATCATACAACTGCACAACATTCTGTTCATCCGAAGGAAGTTTCGTTGCTTTCACAAAAATAGTTTTGCCCGAAAGATATGCTGTAAGCTGAGGATTTGAAATATTTTCTTCCGCAATTCCGTTGTTGCAGTCTGCCAGCTTGAATGCATATACTCCCGTGCTTGATCCGTTATTGCTATACATACCCGTATGCCAGAAAGTATTTCCGTCAGCAGGATCAATGGTGGTTTCGGAATAATCACCAAAACGATTGCTTCCTGAAATTGTTCCGCTGCCCGGGAAAACTGTTGTTTCAGCCAGCGTCATTTTGCCAAGTGAATCGCCTGCCAGCCGTCCGGTATAACAAAGACTGACAGGAATTGTGGGTGATGCCTTTGCATAACACAAAGCAATATCGCCATTGCAATCCATTGCAATACTTCCACACCAGCGTGTGGCGCTGTCGGGTGCATAGATGCCTTCCTGGTAAAGTGACCACACTCCTGAGCTTTGATCCTGCCGCAACTCAACCCATTTGATGCTTCGCTGTGTTGAATCAATTTTCACTGCCCAGTTTAACACCACTCTGTTGGTGCCGATAAAACTATTCCATTGTGCCCTGTACATGCACACACCTCCAAGTCCATCCAGCATTTGTGTGCCCGGTTGTGAAACATCATTCCAGTTTGAAAAATATGATGCATCAAAAGCGGCAGTGGGCAAAGTAGCATCAAGCGTTACTGTAGCAGTGGGACTGGCTCCCCATGTAACAGTTGTTGACCATATTTTGACAGCATCAGTGCTTGTTGAATCCCAACCATCATCGGTGTATGCAAACAAAGGACAGGGCTGACCGGAAGGAGGCAGCACACCATCAGCATCGCCCGGCAATGGAAGCCAGAAACCAAAGCCTGCATTCGTTGGTGTGGTGAAACTTGTTGACACCATACGTGCAGCAGAATTGCCTGCCAGCATAGCATCTCTCTCAAAACAGATAACAGTGCCGTTGCCATTGTTGGAGGTCATATAATAGCCGTTTTCCCAAACAGAAAATTTCAAATAATCAGGCAACACATATCCCGGCATCGTAAACTGGTAAGCATACCATGCACCTGAAGGGTCATTGGTGGCTGAAACAGCAAGGGCAAACGTGACATATAAATTCAGCTCTGCAACAAACCAGCGATCTGCAAACTTATCGTACATCACTACCGGATCACCTGAATTGAGTGTGGAACTTGCAACAGTGCCAACACTTCCTGTGAAGGTGGGTGTGCCGTTACCTGTTTTATCATACACTGCAAAAGGTGTGGCATTCACAGCTTGCACATATTGTGTCAGTCCTGCCGCTCCTGTGGGGTCTTGAGGGCTTTGTCCACCATTCTGTGCTTCCCATTGTGTGATGACACCGGGAGATTTTTTTGTTCCCATTTTGTGCTGTATGGTCTTCGGATCGTTGCCATATTGAGCGCCATTGGCAGTGGTAAACAAAAACTTTTGCGCTATCCGGTGCTCTCTGTCGGGCATTTCCTTGGCTCCTTTGAAATCCATTTTATCAATTTCATTTTGCGTAAAAATGGTGTTGAGTGGTTTGGTCACTTCAAATTTTGAGGCAGTGACAACTGTGGTGGGACCGCTAACTATCGGGTGGTTGTTGGCGGTTTGCTGTGCGTAAGTACCTCCTGTCATCAACAGGGTTGTAATGAGTAGAGTTATCTTTTTCATAGTTTTTTGTTTGTACAAAGTTATAAAAAAAGGAATTGGAAATTAGAAATTGAAATTGGAAATTAGAAATTGGAAATTGGAAATTGGAGGTGTTTACACAAAACAGAGATTGCAAAGAATACGAATAGGCATGCTGAGAAAATTATACCATTGCATTTTTAGTACAAAGCTTGATTTAATTTTAAGCTGAGTGTGCTTTATTGTTATTTCTTTTTACCACAATAGGCACAGTAGAAACATAGGTTTCACATAGGTTATTCAAAGAAAAAAATCCGGATAATTCTTGTTTTTCCCTATGTGAATTTCTATGTACCTATGTGCCTCATGTGGTGAAATTTTTAAAGTAGATAAGTCTCAAAATTGTTATCAAAAAAGGTTTGCATAATTAAAAAAGGTTTAATTTAGCTGAGTGAAATTTTCTTTGCGCCTTTGCGTGAATAGAAAAACACGGAAACACAGAGAAAACGGAGTAATACGTAGAATTGGTAAAAAAAGAATTATTTTCCCTTTTGCGTTTTTTTGTGAATAAAAACAAAAATATGGACCCAAAATTTCAAGGCAACTTCAAACAATTCAGCAGACAGGAAATCGCTGTTTTAAGAGCCGAGATACAGTCTGCCTTAGATTCCATAAAAGCCAGGTACAATCTCAAGGAGCTTACACTTGGCACTATCAACTACTCAATGGTTGCTTTCAATGCAAAAATAACAGGCAAAGTGCAGAATGAACTTACCATGAGTTTTGAGCAAAATGAAGCCGAATTTTTTGCTAAACAAAATGGTTTGCCTCTTGACTTTTTAGGTGCAAAGTTTATGCTTGATGGCGATGTTTATACTATTAAAAAATTGGTTATTTCCCGTCCCAAATTTCCGGTGCTTGGGCATTGTGAAGAAAAAAATAAGTACCTGAAATTTACAGTGCAATCAATAAAGCAATTATTGGAAAAGCACAGGGTTATTGATATTGGTTATAGCGATGTGGATAGAGAAAGATTAAGAGAGTAGAAATTTAAAAGAAAAAGGAGTTTGAAATTTCAACCAGGGGACAAATTGTCCCCTGGTTGAAATGATGACAACAGACTAAAAGAAGTGTAATTGAAAATGTATTTTTCACAAGGGTAGGTACAAATTGTCCCCCCCCTTGAAACAAAATTTTCTTCGCAACTTTGCGTGAAATAAAAACAAAAATAAAAAAAATGGCAAAATTAGGAACAAGTGGAAACCCCGCAATTGCACGTGTACAAACAATGGATCGTGCCACAGAGATAATGGTACTTTGTGATAAAAATAATTGGAAAGTTACGGTTGGTATTGAACCCGACAAACCAGAAGACATTTCGGATGTTGAACGCCTGCTGAACCCACCAAAACCGATGGTAAAAACAATAACAATTGGGCGAAACGACCCTTGCATTTGTGGAAGCGGAAAGAAGTATAAACAATGTTGTTTAAAATAAATTGTAAAAAACCCGGACGCTGATTTACGCGGATAATGCGGATAAATAATTATTGAAAAATCCGTAAACATCCGCCTGATCCGTTTTATCCGCGTTCCCATTAATTGAAAAAGTAAATCTTAAATCAAAAATAATTGATCCAGCTCTAAAAAGTAAAAAAGAAAAAAATGCCACAAAAACACCAATACACTTCACCCCGGGATAACTCAGTTTTTAAGATACTCATTAAATCTGAAAAATTCAAATAGGTAAAATTGGAAAATTATCCCACGGGGTAAATAGTTTTTGTGGAATTTAGTGCTTTAGTGTTTTAGTGGTAAAATAAACTTATCGAAGTGGACTAAATCTTAAATCAAAAATCTTAAATCAAAAATAAAACCATCATGGCATTTAAAGCATTATTTATGGCTCATGCACCCGATGCAGAGTTTGAAAAACACAACACAGTTATTGAAACAGGTAAATACAAACTTTTCACCTACGTGGTGCGCAACCAGAAGGAAGCCCCTATAACGACAATTTAAAATGAATTTGATGAAACCGGCAACAGAAAACAAATCATATCAAATCGAATTTTCGCTTAACCTTGTTCATGATTCCAACCAGGATTATAAAAGCAAGGAAAGACACTCACTTCAAAAAACGGAGGATTTGACACGCAATAAGAATTTCGCTGTGAAATTTGAGGAGGTTGAGAAAAAGATTATCGTCGTCAGAGAACAAAAAATAATTTTTGACTTTGATGTAGCGGAGTTATATTCTGTTGAGACGAGAGAAATAAATCAGGCAGTAAAAAATAATCCTGACAAGTTTCCCGAAGGATATGTATTTACACTCTCTAATAACGAGAAACAGGAGGTTATCAAAATTTTTGATAACCTCGCAAAACTAAAATTCTTTCCTCAACCACCAAAAGCATTTACTGAAAAAGGCCTATATATGCTTGCTACAATTTTAAAAGGGAATACTGCGACGCAAACAACTCTCGCTATAATTGAAACATTTGCAAGAATAAAAAATCTTTCGGAGAATATCAAAGAATTGTCAGTGACTACCGATGAAGTGGAAAGGAAAACAATCATGCAGAAAAGCGGAAAAATTATTACCGAAATCTTCAATGATGACCTGCGATTGAACGAAACCGAAACAACAATAGAATTGAATTTTGCAGTTTTAAAATTTAAGCATACGGTGAAAAGAAAATGAAAGTGTTGCAGTAGGCAGAAAACAGGAAACTTTTAAAATAATGATGAATGATCAATGATAATAATGAACAACATTGATGCGTTTGCTTAGGTGAAGCGAAAACTGCAAAGTGACGAAAAGAAAATATTGAATGAAGCAAAAAAGAAAAAGGGATAAAATGTAAAATAATTTCAATAATTTTGAACCTTGAAACTTCTCCGAAAAGTAAAAAGAAAAAAATGCCACAAAAACACCAATGCACTTCACCCCGTGGGATAACTCAGTTTTTAAGATACTCATTAAATCTGAAAAATTCAAATGGGTAAAATTGGAAAATTATCCCACGGGGTAAATAGTTTTTGTGGATTTTAGCGCTTTAGTGTTTTAGTGGTAAAATAAACTTATCGAAGTGGACTCAATCTTAAATCAAAAATCTTAAATCAAAAATAAAACCATCATGGCATTTAAAGCATTATTTATAGCTCATGCACCCGATGCAGAGTTTGAAAAACACAACACAGTCATTGACACAGGCAAATACAAGCTTTTCACCTACGTTGTGCGCAACCAGAAAGAAGCCCTTGAGGTAGCCCGCAGCCTGCATGAAAAAGAACAGATTGATTCCATACTGCTGTGCCCCGGATTTACACATGCCGACGTGGCTGAGTTGTTTGCAGCGCTTGATGGAAAAGTGGCAGTGTGTGTTTCGCGGGGCGACGGTCCCAGCAGCAAGATAACAGGGCCGGTGCTGATGAGGGAGTTTTTTGGAAAATAGTTGAGGATAAAAAAGGAAAACTGAGAATTAAATAAATTCTGTGAAACAAAAAGGAGTAATAAGAATTCTAATGAGAATGAACTTAAAATATCATTTATGAAAAAATCAAAAATAATCATTGTTTGCCTTATGATGATTGTTCCATTTGTAAGAATATCATTAGTTGCACAAGTTTTTCAAAAACACTCTAACAATTTGGAATTTATTGAAAATAAAAACCAATGGGAAAAGAATATCCTTTATAAAGCCGATCTCAACAATGGTGCGGTTTTCCTTGAAAAAGACTGTTTTACTTTTGCTTTTAAGGATGCTGTAGCTTTAAATAAAATATTGGAATCTAATCATGTGCACAGCGATAATGGTGGACAACTAGCGCCTACAGATTATATCATAAAATGTCATGCCTATAAAATAAAATTTCTAAATGCATTACCTGATGTAATAACCTCTACGAATAAACCATTTGAGGGCTATTATAATTATTTCATTGGAAATGATAAAAATAAATGGGCTTCAAATGTCAAGTCTTATAATAATGTTGAATATGCTGGTCTTTATGAAAAAACTGATTTGAATGTTTATGAAAGCAATTCGCGTTTTAAATATGATTTCATTTTGCATCCCGGTGCAAATACGGATAATATTAAATTGTTTTATGATGGCGCTGATAAAGTTTCCATAAAAGATAATAACTTGGTTGTAAAAACTTCTGTTAATGAAATTACTGAACTAAGTCCTGAATCTTATCAAATCATTGATGGTAAACGTAAAAATGTTTCTTGCAAATATAGACTTAAAGATAATGTTCTTTCTTTTGATTTTCCTGATGGATATGATAAAACAAATGATTTGATCATCGATCCAACTTTAGTATTTTCAACTTATTCCGGTTCTACTATTGATAATTGGGGGTTTACAGCGACTTATGATACAAGTGGATGTGCATATTCAGGCGGTATTGCTTTTGGGACAGGTTATCCGGTAACTACAGGAGCTTATCAAATAAATTTTGCAGGAGGAAATTTAGGAGGTTATCTTTCCGGATGTGATATTGCTATTATTAAATACAATCCCATAGGTACACAGCGTTTATGGGCAACTTATCTGGGAGGAACAAAAAATGAAATACCTCAAAGTATGATTGTAAATACACTTAACGAACTTATTATTTATGGTACTACAGGATCGTCTGATTTCCCTGTAACAACAGGGTCATTTGACCAGAATTTCAAAGGAGGGACTTCTGTTGGATATGATCAAAATTCTTTAATATTTTCTCAAGGCATTGATATTTTTGTATCAAAATTTAGCTCCGATGGGACACAGCTTCAATCTTCAACTTTTGTTGGAGGCACTGGTAATGATGGACTAAATTACCCATCTTTACTTTCATTTAATTACGCTGATGGGGCCCGTGGAGAAATTATGACTGATAAAAGTAATAATGTTTATGTAGCATCGACAACTCATTCTACAGATTTTCCTGTTACATCAGGTGCATTTCAAACAATATCTGGAGGTGGAGGGCAGGATGGTGTTGTTTTTAAATTGAGTCCTGATCTTTCAACAATGATATGGGGTTCCTATCTGGGAGGTAGTGCTGCTGATGCAGTATATGGAATAGTACTTGATACAAATGATAATGTTTATGTAACAGGTGGTACTTCTTCAACTAATTTTCCAACTACTGCAGGAGCTTTACACACTACCTATCAAGGTGGCTCTTCCGATGGTTTTATTACAGAGATTAGTAGTGATGGAAGCAATATTATGAAATCTACTTATTACGGTTCGGACACATGCGATCAGACTTATCTTATAGACCGCGGAACTACTGGTAAGATTTATGTATTTGGGCAAACATCAAAAGCAGGAAATACTTTTATCACAAATGCAACATGGGCAACTCCTGGTGGAGGACAATTTGTTAGTAAACTTGAACCTGATCTCAGTACTGTTATTTGGTCAACAGCTTTTGGTACAGGAAATGGAGGACCTGATATTTCACCGGCTGCTTTCGGAGTTGATAATTGCGGTTACATTTATATGTCAGGTTGGGGAGGTACTGGTCTTAATGGGTTTGGTGGCACAACTGGCTTACCAATTACTTCTAATGCTTTTCAAAGTACTACAGATGGAAATGATTTTTATTTTTTAGTTCTTAATGATAATCCTTCTTCATTAATTTATGGAACTTATTTTGGAAGCCCTAATGCCTACGAACATATTGATGGCGGAACAAGTCGTTATGATAAAAAAGGAGTTCTTTATCAAGGTGTTTGCGCCGGTTGTGGTGGTTGGAGTAATTTCCCAACTACCCCAGGAGCGTGGTCAAATACTAATAATAGTACCAATTGCAATAATGCATTAGTGAAATTTGACTTTCAATTAACAGGGGTTGCAGTTACAGCCAATGTTACTCCAATTGATACTGGCTGCGCCCCTTTGACAGCTAATTTTACTTCATCAGGAAATGCTGTAGATTTTCTTTGGAACTTTGATGATCTTTCTTCGGGTATCAATAATAATTCTATTCTTCAAAACCCATCTCATATTTTTAATTCTCCGGGAACGTATCATGTTATATTAATTGGTGTTGATTCAACAAAGTGCAACATTTCCGATACTGCATTTCTTACAATAACTGTTAATCCATTGCCACCTGTTCCAACAATTACTCAAAATGGTCATGCATTAATGTCCAGTTCATCAACTGGCAATCAATGGTATTTAAATGGCAATCCTTTAACTGGTGCAACATCTCAATTTTATATTACTACTCAAAATGGATTTTATCAAGTTGAAGTAGCTAATAATTTTGGCTGTAAATCAATTTCTGCAATACTATCAGTCACAAATGCAAAAATTGAAGAATATTCTTATGATAATGAAATATTTATTTATCCAAATCCTGCAAATGATAATATTACTATAGAAGTTCCACAAAAAGCTACAATTGAAATTTCAAACATTCAAGGGCAATTAATAAAAATTATCCCAACAAGCGGTAATAAAACAAATGTGGATGTTTCAGCGTTTACTAGCGGTATATATATTGTGGAAGTGAAAACTGAAATAGGCATTGCAGTAAAGAAATTTGTTAAGGAATAAAAATTCTAATCTAAAATTATGAGTATAAATGACACATTCAAAAGGTTAACTAATCTTCAGGAGATAAAACAAGAAAAACAAACAAATTGGTTTAACTATATTCTATTATTATTTTCCACTTTATTTGGAATTTTAATATCCCTAAAAAAAACCGAAAATAATCAATGCATTCATAACATTCATTCTCTTTCATTATTAATGATTGCTATCGGATTAATTTCGGGAGGCATTGTTTTATTTTCTGATGTTTGGTTTTCACGTCGTTTAGTTAAGAGATTAAAAGAGGCATTGCAAAAACAAATAGATGAAAAGACAGATAAATATGAACCATTCTTGATAAAAACGCCAAAAATATTTTCTATTTGTGAAATAATTTGCTATATTTCATTTGCTTTAGCAATAATTTGCTTACTTATTTACTCTTTTATAACTTAATATTCATTTATATTTCAATAACTTCAGAATTTTTAAAATTTTGTTTATGAAAACTCCAGAACAAATAATACAAGAAAAAATTGAATTTGAAAAATTTGTAAAAAAAATTCATGAACTTGAAAACAAGTGGAAAAGAACAGATTTGTATTTACCCGAATTAAGTGACCTTGTATTTTCACAAAAAGTTAAAGAAATTCAGGGAAGTTATTATTATGGAAAATTAGAAGAAATTGAAACAGCTATTCATTCGTATAGGAAAAATCCGTCAAAACATAATTATGGGATAATTATGAAATGGTTAAGAGATTATATTTTTGATAAGTCAAACCATTGCCAATAATGAAGCAATCGTTTCCCATTTGGCGTACGTTTACGAATGCGTGACATTAAGTCTTAAAAAAAAATCTCCCCAATCCCCCTACCACCACCAAAAATATTTCCCTATCTTTGCCTATCATTTCTATTCAAACATTGTTATTAAAACCAACACTCAATGGAAACAAATGAAAACAACCCACAAGACCCGGTAGCGTTTATGCTTCCCTTTACCGAAGAGTCCCTGTTGGCATACATTTCCAAAACGTTTGTTTATACTTTACAATTCCTTGTGATATAGATTCGCATAAATCAAAGAAAAGAATTATTTTTGTCAAGTTTTTTAAATAACCACCTTATGACCCAAGAAGATTCAATAAAAATATTCGAAGATAAAAAAGTAAGAAGCATTTGGGATGAAGAACAGGAGAAATGGTACTTTTCAATTGTTGACGTGATTGAAATATTAACTGGCCAAAATGATTTTCAGGCTGCAAGAAATTACTGGAAAGTATTAAAACATAGACTTCTCAAAGAGGGAAATGAAACGGTTACAAATTGTAACCATTTGAAATTAGAAGCTGAAGATGGAAAAATGCGCTTAACAGATGTGGCTGATTCGGAACAGCTTTTCAGACTTATACAATCAATTCCTTCACCCAAAGCAGAACCATTTAAACTTTGGCTGGCGAAAGTGGCATCCGAAAGATTGGATGAAATGCAGGACCCTGAATTAACCATTGACAGGGCATTGGAGCAATATCTGCAATTGGGATATTCTGAAAACTGGATCAATCAGCGATTGAAAAGTATTGAAATTCGCAAAGAACTAACTGATGAGTGGAAAAAGAGAGGGCTGAAAGAAGGTCAGCAATTTGCAACCCTTACTGATATTATCACCAAAGCCTGGGCTGATAAAACCACGAAAGAATACAAAATTCTGAAAGGTCTAAAGAAGGAAAACCTGTGTGACAATATGACCAATACGGAGTTGATCTTAAACATGCTTGCTGAAGCCTCTACAAAAGATATTTCGCAAGCTGTAAAACCTGAAACTTTTGAAGACAGCAAGAAAGTTGCAAAGCAGGGTGGTAATGTTGCTAAGGTTGCACGAAAGGAATTGGAAGCAAAAACAGGAAGAAAAGTGGTTACTTCTTTAAACGCAAAAGCTGCACTAAAGGAGAAGAAAACGACTAAAAGGTTGAACCCAAAGAAATAATTGAAAATTAAAAAACCTGTCGGCTCGGATTTGCACCGCGCCGTAACGGATTTAATTAATCCGGTTCAGTTTTATTATGAGGATTTCCAATCTGTCAAATATTAATCCTGCTGTATCAGCTTTTATCAAACCTCCTCCAATCGGGTGACTATTCCGGGTCATTCGGCGCCACCCCTACCGGAGCAAACGGCGCCACCCCTACCGGTTCAATCAGCGCCACCCTACCGGTTCAAACGGCGCCACCTGTGATGTCTGGTTTCTAATCAAAATTTGAAGAAAATTCT
>CAISZK010000388.1 GCA_903889915.1 uncultured Bacteroidota bacterium | reverse complement strand
TAACACGGATGACCCGGAAAGACTTAACCGGATTTTTTCAGCAATTGATAAAATATCATCAGAGAATAACCTTAAAACGATCATTCCTCTTCATCCGAGAACTGCCAAGATTCTTAAGATAAATTTAAGAGATCAGTTATACTCATCAATAGTTGGGAACACCAACATAAAAATTATTGAACCGGTTTCATTTTTCGACATGATCAATCTTGAGAAGAATTCAATGATGATACTGACAGATTCCGGTGGTCTGCAGAAAGAAGCTTTTTTTTACAACAAACCATGTGTGATCATGCGTTCAGAAACTGAGTGGGTCGAGATTGTTGAATCTGGCGCTGCCATTGTTTGTGATGCTGATGAAGAAAAAATCATCAATGCATTTCACCATTTTCAATCAAAAGAATTGAGTTCACTTCCGTCTATTTTTGGTAACGGAAAAGCTTCTGAATTTATCTGTACTGAAATTTATAAAAACTTTAAAGGGAATAGCTGATGCTGCTTGTTTACACATACAAAGTCAACAACAGGATCAGGCATATCTTCAACCTGATTTTTCATGATCTGCTTCAGATTGATTTGAACTTTACAACCAAAGCATCGGAGTTTATTGCTTATGATGGACCTAAAATAAATTACTCATTCCACAAGCTGGGTGATGAAATTTATTTTTTCCCGGCAAATCTTCTATTCGAAACTGAGATCAAACAACAGACTATAGAGTTTGTGGAGTTTGATGGAATTAAATGTCCCTTCCCTGTGTTCAAAGATTCATATTTCCCATTCGATCCCTTTGCTGCGGCCTTTTACCTGACTACGCGTTACGAAGAATATTTGCCTTTCAGAAAAGATAAATACGACCGTTTTGATGCCTCTGAAAGTTTGGCATTCAATCTTGGCTTTTTGAAAAAACCAATGGTCAATATCTGGGCCAATAAAATCGCTGTTATTATCCATGACAGGTTTCCTCAGTTGATTTTCCCTGAAAGGAAGTATAGGTTTATTCCTACCATTGATATTGACAGCGCCTGGGCCTACAAACAAAAGGGATTTATCAGGAATTGTGCCGGATATTTGAAATCGCTTATAGAATTAAATTTCCAGGAAATAACCGACAGGACAAAGGTAATTACCGGTATTGAAAAGGACCCTTTTGACACTTTTGCTTTTCAGTTTGAGTTACTGAAAAAATATAATCTCAAACCGATTTACTTTATTCTATTTGCCGGCTATGGTCAATTTGATAAGAACATCAATGTCTTTAACAGGAAATTTCAATCACTGATTAAATCAATTGCCGATTATGCTGAAGTGGGGATACATCCTTCCTTCGCATCAAACAGTGAACCGCAAAAACTTTACACAGAAATAAACAATCTCAAAAGTGTTTTAAACAGGGAAGTGACCAAAAGCCGTCAACATTTTTTGAAAATAAATTTTCCGTCAACTTTCAGAAACCTGATTGAAGCTGACATTGCAGAAGATTATACACTGGGGTTTGCTTCTGAAATTGGTTTCAGAGCCAGTATTTGCGATCCTTTTTATTTTTATGATCTTGACCTGGAAAGAGAGACTCCACTCAGATTATTTCCATTTGCAATTATGGAAGGTACATTACGAGATTACCAAAATGTTTCAGCGCCGGATTCATTGAACCATATTAAACCAATTATTGATGAAGTAAAAGCTGTGAAGGGAACATTCATCAGTCTTTGGCATAATGAATCACTGAGCAATAAAAAAAGGTGGATCGGGTGGGATAAGGCTTATGAAGAAATGATAAAACTTGCTCAACCTGTCCAATAAAATCAAAGGTCTTGATAAAATACTTTAATCATAAAGATATTGACAAGCAGAAATGGGACGAGTGCATCAGCAAAGCTCCTGATGGAATTATTTATGCTTATTCATGGTATCTTGACATTGTTTGCCCGGGTTGGGAAGCGCTGGTCGAAAACGATTATGAAAAAGTATTTCCGCTGACAGCAAGAAAAAAATCGGGAATAAATTATCTGTTTCAGCCTTTCTTTACGCAGCAGTTGGGGATGTTTTCAACCACTGAGAATGGACAAAATGAATTATTGAATTTCATTCAAAACATCCCGGAAAAGTATAGGCTGGTTGAAATAAATCTCAATACTTTTAATAAGCCTGAATCAGGCAATCCTGATTTTATTCCAAATCTCACCCATGAGCTTTACCTGAATCAGCCTTACGAATCAATTGTCAGAAGTTATTCCGCAAATCTCAAAAGAAATATCCGGCAGGCAACCAACACAGGCCTGCTGGTTCAAAGCATTTCAGACCCTGAAGAAATAATCAATATTTTCCGTAACAACAAAGGAAAAGAGATCATGACATTGAAGGACGAGGATTTCCTCACTTTGAAAAAGATCATTCACCTTTGTATATCGGGGAACAGTGCATTTCTTAAAGCCGTAATTAATAAAAACGGCCGGATCATTGCAGGTGCTGTTTTTCTGAAAAGCCTCAGAAAAATGATCTTTCTTTTTTCAGGAACAAGCAGAGAAGCAAAGTCAACAGGGGCTATGTCATTTTTGATTGACAACGTGATCAGAGAATATTCTCAGTCTGAATTGACGCTGGATTTTGAAGGTTCAAATGATGTCAATCTCGCAAGATTCTACAAAAGTTTTGGTGCGGAAGAGCGTATTTATTACCAATACAGAAAAAATGAATTACCTTTGATACTGTCAAAAAGTATTACTTTTATAAAGTGGATCAGAAAGCAAAATAAACCAAACAAAATTTCATTTTTATGATTAACATTTTAAGTTCCCAAAATTCAATTCTCAGTGAATTCCTTTCTGAAATAAGGGATATGGAAATACAGAAGGATCCTTTACGATTCAGGAGAAACCTTGAACGCATTGGAGAAATTCTTGCTTACGAGGTCAGCAAACATCTGGAGTTTGTTACCCGCGAAGTGATCACTTCATTGGGCACTGCTGTAGTTCCTGTTTTAAAAGAACAGCCTGTGATCGCAACAATAATGAGGGCAGGTTTACCCATGCATCAGGGAGTGCTCAATTACTTCGACAGGGCACAGAATGCATTTGTGTCGGCTTACCGCAAGCATCATAAAAGTGGTAAATTCGATATACAGATCGAATACACTTCAAGCCCCAGTATTGAAGATAAAGTTTTGATTCTTTCCGATCCTATGATGGCTACAGGATCTTCAATGTTTCTTACGTATAAACAATTGCTGGAAAATGGCAAACCCCGGCATACACACATCCTGACAGTAATTGCCAGCGCCATGGGTGTGGAATATCTGAAAAAGCACATTTCAAGTACTGATTACACTTTGTGGGTAGTTGCCATTGACGACGAACTGACTGCACAATCCTACATTGTTCCCGGTTTGGGAGATGCCGGGGATCTTGCGTTTGGAAGCAAGCTTTGATAAAGTTAACGCCAGGTTTCGAAATGATGTATTGGTGCTGTAAGTAAAACCAATCATTTGTTCTATTCCCGTTCCATGAATTGTTAATACTTTATAAATTCTGTTGCGGTTACCTTTTACTTGACTAATTTTGTAGTGAAATTTTCCTAATGATTTTATCAATAATAAAAGCAGGCGGCTTTTTTAAATTATTTCTGGTATTGATCATAAGCGGAGTAAAATTTGTTTTTGCTCCTCCTTTTGCACTTTACGATGCCAGGTATAACTTTATTGAGACGTTCCTTTCAACCACTATCGGTGGTTTATTGGGTGTGATTTTCTTTTTTTATCTGAGTGAAATTATTCTGGATCTTTTTAAAAAAGTATGGCCTGTTATCAGGTCTTATTTTTTTAGGCATGATGTAACACCAGTGCACGAAACAAAAAAAATAGTTTCTGATGCAAGCCGGAAAAAACAATTTTCGCGGAAAAATAAATTTATCGTTAACACACGAAGGAAATACGGACTCTGGGGTATTGCTATCCTGACACCAATTCTGCTTTCAATTCCGTTGGGAACTTTTCTGGCAAGCAAATATTTTAAAAATAAAAAAAGCATACTACTGAGTCTTGCAATATCAGTTGTTTGCTGGTCGCTGATCATGACCTCTTTCTACACTATTTTTGGAATAAAACATCATTGATTTTTTTTTCGGCCCTTATTCTCGTTCCATTTCTTTATTTTTGTTGCATTTAAGGTTTACTGATTTTTTACATGAAAATACTCGTTGGAGAGAATATAAAAGTTTCGCTCACTTCTATCAGAAGTCACTTGCTGCGAACTGTGCTTACGATCCTCATCATTGCATTTGGCATCATGGCGCTGGTTGGAATTCTTACAGCTATTGATTCTTTGAAGTACTCAATCAACAGCAATTTCACCAGAATGGGGGCGAATACGTTCACCATCCGCAACAGGGAAATGAAGATAATGATGGGCAACGACAGCAAAGCTAAAATGTATGAACCTATAACTTTTCAGGAAGCTGTCAAGTTTAAAAATGATTTTGATTACCCTGCTTACACTTCGATATCCACTTTCGCTACCCATACTGCAACTTTAAAATTTAAATCCGAAAAAACCAATCCGAATATTGGTGTTATCGGAGCTGATGAAAATTATCTTGTAACTTCGGGAAGTGAGTTAACGAAAGGAAGAAATTTCACACTTCAGGAAGTTATAAGTGGCGCCAATGTTGCTATCATCGGACCAGACCTGATCACAAATCTTTTTAAGAATAATGAAGTTCCCGATGAGCAGCAGATATCCATCGGACCCGGTAAATACAGGGTTATAGGTGTGCTCAAAGCCAAAGGTTCAAGCATGGGCTTCAGTGGTGATAAAAATTGCATCGTACCTTTGATAAATGTAAGGCAATATTTTTCGCGTCCCAATGCTTCCTACACGATAAGTGTGATGCCCAAAGATCCAAAACTTCTGGAATCAGCCATTGATGAAGCAACCGGCGCTTTCAGGGTTGTAAGGAAAATTCCGATCGGAAATGATAATAATTTCGAAGTCGCCAAAAGTGATAATCTTGCACAGATGCTGGTTGCAAATATCTCTTATGTTACACTGGCAGCAACAATCATTGGGCTTATCACATTGCTGGGTGCTGCAATTGGTTTGATGAATATCATGCTTGTATCCGTTACAGAAAGGACACGCGAAATCGGGATCAGGAAAGCTATGGGCGCTACGCGAAAAATTATTAAAAACCAGTTCCTGATGGAAGCTATTGTGATTTGCCAGTTGGGCGGTTTTCTTGGTATTTTGTTAGGCATCCCCATCGGCAACATCATTTCTTTTTTTATTGGAGGTTCTTTTATTATTCCCTGGCTTTGGGTGATAAGCGGGTTGGTGCTTTGTTTCATGGTGGGCCTTGTCTCTGGCATATATCCTGCGATGAAAGCTGCTAAACTTGATCCTATAGAGTCGTTGAGGTATGAATGATTTTTAGTCAATGGTCAATGGTTAATAGTCAATAGTCAATGGTCATTTGGTAATATACCATCGCTGATCATCCGGCTTATTTTATCGCATCATCGCTATTGACTTCTGACTTCTGACTATTGACTTCTGACTTTTGACTTCTGACTTTTTCTTAAAAATTTTGCCTATCCGTATTTTTATTGTACCTTTGAAGAAAATAATGAAATTTTAATTTTCAGTATGAGAAAAATTAAAGTTCTGCTTGTTGACGATCACGACATCGTGATCATAGGGCTCAAAGCATTTTTATCAAAAAACCACGACATCGAAATTGTGGCGATAACCACCGATGGTGAGGATACAATTGCCAAGGTTGAAGACCTATTACCTGATGTTGTCGTACTCGATATTGATCTCCCCAAGATCTCAGGTATTGAAGTCACTGAGTTTATCACAAAAAATTACCCCGATGTAAAGGTTCTTCTGCATACTTCTTATGCTGACGAAGCCCATATCATCAGTGGATTTGAAGCAGGCGCCTCCGGGTTTGTTCCCAAAAATTTTAAATCCGATCAGTTGCTTGAAGCTATTCGAACGGTAGCCAAAGGTGAAAAATATATCAAAGGAAGTGTTTCGGAGGTTTTTATTGCAAGCTACTTTAATAATAAAAAAACTGAAGAAACTATAAGCAAAATTAAACAATCACTCACCGCGCGGGAAATTGAAATTTTAAAACTTATTACTGACGGACTCTCGAACCAGGAGATTGCCGACAAAATATTTATCAGCGTACGGACTGTGGAAGCCCACAAGCATAATATCATGAGCAAACTCGAAATATACAATACAGCCGAACTGGTGAAATACGCAATAAAAAATAAGATCATTACTGTTTAAATTGCCTATCTCTTTTAAACAAGTTCACCACATAGGCATGTAGATACATTGAACTCCACATAGACAAAGAACAAGATTAATCCATATTTTTTTGTGAATAAACTATTAGTGAATCTGTAGCATCTTTTTTGTTTTTGACTTTTCGGATAATCCTTCATACAATTTTTTTATTTTTGCAAAAAATAAAACAACAAGAAAATGGGAACTACGTCTAAACGTTTTATAGTAAAAAAGACATGAGATACTATTAAAAAAATTAAATTAAATTTTTGAATGCGAATGTTATTCCATCGCAAAACTGAAAATTAGTTATTAGATGAAAACCAAACATTTATTTTTTTTTATATTTATTCTCTTCTTCTTTAACACTGTTTGCTTTACTACTTATGGGCAAAGTAAAATAGACAGTTTACTCGATATTGTTAATTTAAAAAAATACGACACCTTGATGGTAAATGCCCTAGCTGTTTTGAGCAAGGAATACATCTTAAAAGATCCTGAAAAGGCTATGCAATATGCTGATAAGGGACAAATATTGGCTGAAAAATTAAATTATAAAAGAGGATTAGCACTTTGTACAAAGACTATCGGAAATGCAAACAATGTCTTAGGTAATTATATAAAGGCTCTTGAAAATTATCAAAAAGCAATTATTATTTATTATGAAATAGGTGATAAAAAGAATTGTGCATTTTGTTTAAACAATATCGGGAGCGTTTATCTGTATCAAAGTAATTATCCATTGGCGCTGATGTATTATCAAAAAGCTGTTGAAATATTCGAAGCGATAGATGACAAAACTGGAATCTCGTTATGTTATAATAATCTCGGAAACATTTATTATTTACAAAACGATTTAGAAAAGGCAATAGTTTACTATCAAAAATCTGTTAATATATGCTCCGTGACTGGAGACAAAAAGGGATTGTCGGGAGGTTATATCAGTATCGCTAATATTCAATCAAAACTAAAGAATTATCCTCTCGCGATTGAATATTACCTGCGTTCATTAAAAATCGCGAAAGAACTTGGTGATAAAACAGGGGAATCTACATGTTACACCAATATCGGAAATGCTCAAAAAAAACAAGGCAATTATTCTGCGGCAATTGAAAACTTTAAAAAATCTTTAAAAATTTCGGAAGATTTCGGAGATAAACAAGGGGCGGCTGGTATTTATATTAACTTTTCAGACTTATATAATTTACAAAAAAAATACCTCCCGGCAATTGAATTTGCAACAAAGGCTCTGGTTCTGACAAAGGAAATTGGTTCTTTGGATTTAGAACAATCTGCTCATGAAAATTTATCAATTTCATATAAGGGGATAGAGAATTATAAAGAAGCACTTAGACATTATGAACTCTTTAAACAATTGAATGATACTATTTATAATGCGCAAAAAAGCAAACAAATATTGTTACTGTTCGGCTGGTTCTAAATTTTCAAATGCTAATAACAACTGATGGTTAAAAAAAAATCACAGTAGGCCATCAAATGAATTGCAAAAGTATAGAATTTTGCAATTGAAATGG
>CAISZK010000387.1 GCA_903889915.1 uncultured Bacteroidota bacterium | reverse complement strand
CTCCTTTACGTACTTGTTATGCTCCTTTTCCATGGACACGTGATGAAGTGGCTGCCGATGGCTACCAGGTTATCACAGTAACCAGAGATACTACGAAGATCTGTACTGCTCAATTCATAAATGTAAGTACAGTCAGTCAACTTACAGATGCCGATCCTGCTTGTAGTCTCCCTGCTAATATTACATTGTGGACGCCTGCCAATGGTGCGACAGTGATAATGACAAATCCTACTGCTAATGCAATTGAAACTTACCAGAATATTCCGCTTGTAAGCAAAGTCTATCCGGACCCGGCAAAGAGTGAGATCAATATTGATTTCAATAAATCTATCACTGATAAAAATGCAACTGTAACCATATACAATGGTATGGCTAAACTGGTAAAAGCATTTGCCATTACTGATTTGGCAAACACAACAAAAATTAATGTTACAAATCTTAAAAACGGGACTTACTTTGTCTATATTAAATACGGTGATAAAAACGAATGTCATAAGCTTGTAATCACTCACTAATATCAGGTCCTGTATATATTCAGGGGGGGACGAAACAATATATTGTTTCTTTCCCCCTCCCTTTATTGCAAAAAACAAATTAAAGAACAAATTAATAAAAAACAAAAAAACATGAAAACATTTTTACTCTCATTAACGTTCATTTGTGCATCATTCTTCACATATTCTCAATGCACACCTTTAACAGCAACTCAATGTCCGGATCCGGAAAACAATGGCGAAATATGCCCCGATTGGATCATTGCCACCGAAACCGTTCCATACAACGGTTCAATTACAATACTTCCTCCACCCACCGCTAATGGTGGAGCTGTAGGCACTGTTGATATTAATTGGATACAAATAACTGCCATCAACAATATACCATCAGGTATGTCGTATGCCTGCAACCCCAGTAATTGCCAGTTTGCTCATGCAACTTATAATTGCATTGCAATGACAGGAACTCCTCCTCTGGGTGCAGCAGGAAGTTATAAACTTGATATTGTCCTTGATGCAAATGTTACCATGGAATCATTTCCTTATATCACCACAACCCAATCCGGACAACACGATAGTCTTAGAGTTTACTGTGCAAAAAATGAAAATGAGCATATCAATTTGGGTAACGACACTACCATTCTGCCGAGTGTTAATTTAACTTACACGATAGACACCACCCGTTATATTGCCATATATTGGAACGACATAATTTACAGTAAGCAATTCACTTTTCATGGTAGTATCGGAAATGGTGTTTACTCTGTTTCTGTCTTGGCTTTGGATACATTGACATGGAAATGGGCAACTGACACAGTAATTGTCACTGTTTCGCCAAACGTTGGTATCAATTCTTATCATGCCAATAAAAACATTTCATTTTATCCTAATCCGACGAATGGTGTAGTAAATATTAAATTTGATGAAAATTCTACGTCTTCTTACAATGTTGAACTCTTTGATTTGAACAATCAGTTGGTTTCAAAAAATATCATTAATGTAAAAGGCAAAAGTACCAAAACCATTGACATTTCTGATAAACCAAAAGGCGTTTATTATTTAAAGGTATCCAACCAAAAATCCTTCAAAACCGGAAAGATTGTTTTAATGTAATCATTTCCGATTATCGTGATAGTTGTAAGTTCATTCCAGAGTTAAGTTATCTTAGAAATTAAAATGAAGACATTTTTTACCATCAGTATTTTTCTATTCTTTACGTTATTCAATACTGTTTATTCACAAATAACCTTTTCAGGAAAAGTTATTGATAAGGCCAGTAAAGAGCCATTAACAGGAGCAACAATTTTTATTCCCGATTTGCAAAGCGGAACTGTATCGAAGGACGACGGAAGCTATTCAATAAAGAATCTCCCTAAAGGGAAATTTCTTGTACTGGTAAAATTCATTGGTTATGCAACCATAACGCAGGATGTTGATTTTTCAATGAACAATGTCACGGACTTTGCAATGGAAGCATCAACTCTTAAAGAAAAAGAAATTGTAATCACCGGCAGCGCCATTTCGAGCGACAATAACAGATCAAGTGTTTCGGTGGTTACCGTAGGAAAAGAGGACTTGAAAACCACTGCCTCAACTAACATTATAAATGCGCTTACAACTATTCCCGGAGTGTCGGAAATAACTACGGGCAGCGGCGTTTCGAAGCCTGTGATAAGAGGTTTGGCTTACAACCATGTTGTGGTTTTGAATGAAGGGGTCAGGCAGGAGGGAAACCAATGGGGCCCCGAACATGGAATGGAGATTGACCAGTTTTCGCCCGAAAGGATAGAAATTTTAAAAGGACCGGCAAGTTTGTTTTATGGCTCCGATGCACTGGGTGGCGTTATTAATATTCTTGAGCCTGTTTCACCTTCGGCGGGAATTGTCAGAAGTGAGTTATCATCGGATTATTCAACAAATAATAAATTAACTGCCAACAGCCTGATGTTTGAAGGGAATCAAAACGGATTTGTGTGGGGGATCAGGGGCACATATAAAATGGCTGCCTCTTATCAAACTCCCGATGGCTATGTTTACAATTCAGGTTTTAATGAGAACAATTATAGCGCTATGATTGGTTTGCACAAAAAATGGGGATATACACATTTACATTTTAGCCAGTTTAATGCATTCATAGGCGCTGTTGATGGCAATCGCGATTCGCTGACGCATCAGTTTACCGATGCCGAAGGAAATATTGCTACTCCTCAACAATTAGCAAGCAGTAAACTTCAGCTTCCGTTCAATAATGTTCAGCATTCAAAAGTTACTTCGGTTTCAAACATTATTATCAATGGCTGCCAGTTGAAAATAAATGCAGGTTATGAGTCAAACCACCGCAAAGAATTTGATGATAATCTGAAAACGCCTAATGTTTATTTTTTGCTGAACACTTTCACTTATGATGCCAAATTATTGCTTCCTGTTCACAAGGGTTTTGAAACAGCTTTCGGCGTTTCGGGAATGACACAGATGAATCAGAATAAGGGCAACGAGTATGTTGTTCCGAATTATTTGTCTCAGGATGCAGGCGCATTTACATACATCAAAAAGACGATAGCGAAATTCACCATGAATGCCGGTTTGCGTTATGATTTCAGGGCAATAAACGGTAAGCCTTTAAACCTGGATGCAAATGGGAACCCCATAAATGAAGGGGGTGATACGATATTTCAGTCATTCAACAGCACATTCCAGGCAGTTTCGGGCGCCATAGGGGTGACTTATTGTATCAATAAAATTATTAACGTTAAGCTGAATATCGGGCGGGGATATAGGTCGCCGAACATTTACGAGCTGGCAACTTCGATGAATGGCGCTTCCCCTGATCCTGGCACCTTTTGTTTTAATGCAGGAAATTACGATCTGAAACCTGAAACAAGCATACAGGTTGACGGTGAAATTACAGTCAACACCAAATATGTGGACGCAACTTTCAGCCCGTTTTACAACACTATCAATAACTACATTTACCAGAGAAACCTGAATAATGAGAAAAAACAATTCGGCAACCAGTGGTTCCCGGTTTACCGTTTTGTTCAGGGAAACTCATTGTTGAAAGGTTTTGAATGTGGCATCAATATTCACCCTTTGAATGCTGTTACTATTGAAAATACGCTGGCTTATGTGAACGGGACTAACCTGGCAACGGGTATTCCATTGCCATTTATTCCTGCCATGCATTCGAGGGATGAAATAAAATGGAATGTAGGGAAAGGAAAGAGTAAATCTATACTGAGCAATACTTTTATCAGAGCCGGAGTGACGCATACGTGGAAACAAAACCGCCATGATATTTTTGAAACCGAAACAGGAGCCTACACACTTTTTAATGCTGAGGTTGGAACGGATATTAAAATGGGAAGGCAAAAACTTACGCTGTTTATCAATGGCGATAACATTACTGATGTGAAATATTACGACCACCTGAACCGCTTTAAGATTCTTGACATTTACAATATGGGAAGGAATATTACTTTCGGTGTTGTGCTTCAATTTGAGGATAGTCAGAAGTTGAAAAAATAAATAACTTTTCCAAAGTGGAAGAAACTTTGGAAAAGTATTGAACCCGTAATAACAAAAAAAAGGCCGCAATCACTTGCGGCCTTTTTTCTTGCTTAACAACACTATTAATTGTAAGCTACTGTTACGTCAAAAGAACCGGTGTAAAGACCTGGCTCTTGTCCGGCGCCAACCTGTAAGTCTGCACCAACGTTAAGACCATTTTCGCCGTTAACATCCAAAGTAGAAGTTGCACCTAAACTCGATACAAAGTTATCTACTGTCATTGAATAACCACCATTTGCAATAGTGATTGAAGAAGGTAATGAAATTGCAAAAGTTGCAGAAGGATAACCAACGATTGAAAACTGAGCAGCGTTGCTAACGTTTCCGGCAGCGATGAGG
>CAISZK010000386.1 GCA_903889915.1 uncultured Bacteroidota bacterium | reverse complement strand
TCCCGAAAAAGCTGCCAAACAATATCGGCAAAGTAAACACCAATATCAGTTTAAAAACATTCCCTTTCGTCAGGTCCTTCATCTCTTTTCTATTTTCTATTTTCTATCGTCCGCGAGGATTTGTAATCCGAGCACCTTAATTCGCTACTGCCTCTGCTCCTGCCACTGCCCTTCTCTTTTCTACTCCCTATTCGAAACCTTCGCATCCTCAAAGCTCGCCATCTCGTTCAAAAAACTCACTGCCGATTGAACCACCGGGTAAGCAATTGCAGCTCCCGTGCCTTCACCAAGACGCAGGTCAATATCAAGAATAGCTTTTGCTTTCAGGTGTTCAAGCATCAGTTTATGTCCCTGTTCATTTGATCTGTGGCAGAAGATGCAGTTCTTCAGAATATCACTGCTCATCTCTTTTGCAGCAAGCAATGCAGATGTAACAATGAAACCATCAACCAGGATAACCATTCTTAATTCGGCAGCCTTTAATATAGCGCCGGTGATCATGGCTATTTCAAGTCCACCAAAAGTCGCAAGAATTCCTGAGGCATCCTTCACTTCCGGATATTTTGCCAATGCTTTATTCAATGTTGAAATTTTCTTTTTCAATCCTTCATCATCATGTCCTGTGCCTCTGCCGGTGCATGATTCAATGGGAATGTTGCAGTATTTGCTCATCAGCATTGCAGCCGAAGAAGTATTGCCAATGCCCATTTCGCCAAAGCCAATGATGTTGCAACCATTCAGATATTCTTTCTCAACAACGTATCCGCCTCTTTTCATCGCTTCCCTGCACTCTGCATAAGTCATGGCAGGTTCCTTCAAAATATTTGCTGTCCCCCTTTTCACTTTTGATTTTATCAGTTTTGCATGATCATCAAATTCCGCGTCAACACCGGCATCCACAACACTCAGCTTAATATTATTCTGTTTGCAGAACACACTGATGGCAGCGCCTCCATTCAAAAAATTAAGCACCATTTGTCTTGTAACCTCTTTGGGAAAAGGACTCACTCCTTCCTCCGTGATCCCATGATCCCCTGCAAAAACAACTATTGCGGGGTTGTTCAATTCAGGTTTCACTGTGTCCTGTATCATGCCTATTTGCATGGCAATACTTTCAAGCAGGCCCAGCGATCCAAGTGGTTTTGTTTTGTAGTCAATCTTGTGTTTTAATTCTTCCTGTAAATTCATTTTCTTTGGTATTATTTTATTTTAATTGAAATTCCCGATATCATTAAATATGCTTCGTCTGCCTGTTTCGCTATATGCTGATTGATCCAGCCCTGCAGTTCAACAAACTTCCGCGTTCCTTCAGTGTCTGCAATGACAGCCATCCCCAGCTCGTTCGAAATAATGATCAGCGTAAAATCCTGCTTTATCAGATTGTCGAACTCTGCTATTGCTTCTCCAAGCGTTTTTTTAGTGTCGTAGTTATTATCGAAGTTAAAGTTATTAAGCCATAGCGTCACACAATCCATCACCACCACTTTGCCCGTAAAGTCATGCTTTGACAAGAATTTTTCTTCTTCAATGGTTGTCCATCTTTCGTCCCTGTCTTTTTTATGCCGGGCAATTCTCTCCCTGAAATCATCATCCCACGCCCTTGCCGTAGCAAGATAAACAGGCTTATCAGAAAGCCCCAGCGCCATCTGCGCCGCAAACCCACTCTTCCCCGATCTCTCTCCCCCCGTTATGTAAATTACTTTTGCCATTAAAAAAGTTTGTTGTTTGTTGTTTGTTGTTTGTTGTTTGTTGTTTGTTGTTTGTTGTTTGTTGTTCCGTCCGCGAGGATTCCGTCCGCAAGGATTTATAATCCGAGCACCTTAATCTATTTTCTATTTTCTATCTTCTATCATCAATTTTCTATCTCTCAAACCGAAGCTTCGCCCCCACCTGAATATTCCTTCCCGGCGTTGGATAATACTGCACCACCTCATATTTTTCATTCCAGATATTGTTCAGATGCACATCCACACTTAACTTATAGCTCTTATTTTTAAAAGAAAAACTTCTTGAAACAATAAGGTCGCCGGTGCGAAATGCTTTCACCATCGCAGTATCCTCAGCATTTGTAAACCTTTTGCCTGTGAAATTCTGAGAATAAGTCAGCGAATAGTTTTTATAACCACAGAACAAATTGGCTACTACCCTGTTTTTCGGAACATAGATAAGCTGCTTGTGTCTTACAGCGCTGTCAGCGGCTTTCGACTCATTTGTAGTAAGCAGATAACTGTACATTCCCGAAACCTTCATCTGCAAATTACCCGCTTTAAATGCAAAGGCAAGATTCAATTCCAATCCGCGCGACCACACTGTATCTACATTCATAGGTGTCCAGTTGAAAGTATTGCTGATAGGTTCCCACATGATCCAGTTAGTAACATTGCTGTTGAATGCCGTAATTCCTGCTTCAACCGAAGGTTTATTCTTAAGTGTGGCATAGTTCAGGCTCACTTCTTCATTCAATCCTTCTTCGCTTTTCAGGTTTGGATTGCCGAACATACCCCAGCTCATTTCGCTCCAGTAAAGGTCGTTGAAGTCGGGGATGCGATAACTCTTATTGATGTTTGCTTTCACATTGATCCGCTTCGTCACCTCGCCATCCATGCCCAGTGAGTATGTCAGCGGGCTGAGCTGACTGTTCACCATCTCCTTCCTGAGGCTCACCACAGCTTTAAACTTTTCATTCTTCAGATTGTATTTTAATGAAGCAAACGCAGCTTCTCTGTCGCGCTCATGCTTCCTGTCCAGCTCAGGCGATTCGCCTTGTTCATGCGTGTAGCTGCAGCCGCTATTCAATTTAAAATTTGTGTTGAACTTATAATTGTTTTCAAACTCACTGACCGACGACAATGATTTATAATCATCATCCATATTGCTGTTGGGGTCAGTAAAAACCTCACTGCTGTTAAAGAAACCTGTCCGCACAAAGTAATCAGCTTTTTTGCCAGTCCTGTTCCATTCATAAGTCTGCCGCACTATCTGGTCTTTCTGATTCTGCTTGCTCTTCGCTGTGTCGTTCATCAGTGAAGGAATGTCGTGATCAATATTTTCAAA
This sequence comes from uncultured Bacteroidota bacterium, assembly GCA_903889915.1. Taxonomy (GTDB): domain Bacteria; phylum Bacteroidota; class Bacteroidia; order Bacteroidales; family CG2-30-32-10; genus CAISZK01. The sequence goes on along the minus strand of CAISZK010000386.1, from coordinate 1,823 downwards.
CCACACATGGAAACTCAGTCGCTGTTCTTTGTTGATCAAAAAATCATTGTCAACCAGTGCGCCTTGTTGCGTGGTTGAAGAATTCTCCAGCTTTTGTTTCGGATCGCCCGGCTGATAAGGGTTTCTGTATTCAAAATTATTTGTAATGCCGCTGTTGAAAGCCCTTATTGACGACGAAAAAGTCTTCTGCCCTATGCTGCATTCCGCCCCTTCAAAGTGACTTCCAAAACTTCCGAACGAAGTAAGAAAAGTCTTCCTTATTCCTTCCTTAAATATCCTGTCGTTGCTCAGGTTTACAGCGCCGCCGATAGCCCCGCTGCCATACAATGCGCCACAGCCGCCAAACTGCAGCTCCACATCATCCAGGAAAAATGCAGGTATCTGGTTAAAATCCACTTGTCCGTTCAGCACATCCTGCAGATTAAAACCGTTCCACAACACTGCTGTTCGTGCCGCGCCCGTTCCCCTAAACGAGGCTGTTGACAAGGCCCCTGTGCCGTAACTGTTCATCTGCACCGGCGACTGCGACGAAATAATATCGCCCAGAGTGTTCGTGATGTTGTTGCCCAGCGCGATCGAATCCACAATAAGGATCTTGCTCCCTGGCGTAAATTGTTTCAGCCGGTTCGAGATGATCACAGCTTCTTTCATACTCACCACAGTGTCCATGGTTTTTCCGGCCTGCCCAAAGGAGGCTGCAATGGCAAACATGGCTGCCACGCTCAATAATGTTCTTAGTTTTGTCATTACATAATAATTTTAAAGTTGACCATTAAAAATAATATGCAACTGACGGTGGATTAAAATTGAAAAAGAAAGTTGATTCTTATTTCACGCCTTTTTTCCCCGAAAGCAGCAAATACCGGGCGAACAGGTTTACACCGTTGGATAAAAATTATCCTACGGTGTGAAAGTTCAAAGTCAAAGATTAAATGCTAAAGGACATCTGGTTCTTCCCATCCAACATCCAACATCTAACATCCAACATCAACTTCCAACCTTTTCTCCCTTTTCCATGAATGGCAGGTCTTCTGACTTGTTCTTTTTCCGGATGCCTTCCCACCCCGCACATTCGGAGCAGTGACAAAAGATTTCCGGAAAATCCAAAGAACTTACAGCAGCGGGTACTGTCCGGGCTTTTCACCCGATTCCCTATTATGGCTCTCCTCTTGAAAGAGGCAAGCTCGCCTTCACGCGGCAAAGGTAAATATTAATTTGAATTGGAAAAATGAAATTTGGAATAATGAAATTGGAAACTGGAAATTGGAAACTGGAAACTGGAAATTAGATAAATGAAATTGGAAATTTGAAATTTGAGAACCGCTATGTTGAAACGATATTTGAGCGGCTATTTTTCCAATAGCGGCTACTTTTCCAATAGCGGCTACTTTTCCAAAGTTTCTTTCACTTTGGAAAAGTTTTCATTCCATCCAGAACTTTTACATTTTGCATTCCCCTGTTTTACATTTTACATTTAATTGATTTTAAATTTTGCATTTCCCTGCTTTACATTTTACATTTTTTTATTCAAAAAATTCCAGTCTCCACAACTCATTATCCAATGTCTTTTGACTATTGACTATTGACCAATGACCATCAATCGCAGCTACTTTTCCAAAGTTTCTTTCACTTTGGAAAAGTTTTCATCGCAGTCCCAACTTTTACATTTTTTATTTCACTGTTTTACATTTTACATTTTTTTGACTTTACATTTTACATTTCACTGTTTTACATTTTACATTTTTTTATTCAAAAAATTCCAGTCTCCACAACTCATTATCCAATGTCTTTTGACTATTGACTATTGACCAATGACCATCAAT
>CAISZK010000385.1 GCA_903889915.1 uncultured Bacteroidota bacterium | reverse complement strand
ATAGTAATGAGGTAATCAATAAAACATCATCAGTTCAAACAGCACCATTAAATGAACAAGAACAAGAGCAAGAATCTTTACAACAAAGTTCTTATGTTGAAGATAATGAGAAAATTGTAGAAGAAAATAACAGTAATGATGTTTCTCTAGTAAAAATTAGTCAAAAAATGAAATTAAACAAGTCAATGTTGTTCCACAAAAGGAAAATTCACAAAATATTACATCCAAAAAAATTATCAATACTGTTCCATCTCAAAAAAGAATTGTCAATACATCAAATTATTTACAAAAGTCTGTTATTGGTGATTTAACAATCTCAAATGATACTTATTTACAAGGAGGGGTAACTGGAAATATTACTGTAAAATCTGGTAAAAAATTAGTAATTCAATCAAGAGTAAAAGGAGATATTACATTAGAAAAAAATGCTGAATTAATAATTGAAAGTTCATTGATTGGTAACATTTATAATAATGGAGGAATAATAAAAAATTTAGGAAATCTTCAAGGCCGAATAATCCAATAAATAATGTAGGTTTTTAAAGATTATGGAGATATTAAACATTCATAAAGAACTTAAAATAGAATATTAAGATTAGTGAAATTGATGCGAAAATTTATTTTTCTCTTTATAGCAATATTTGGTTTTGTAATATTTTTAATAGCTATTTCCAAACTATTTAATCATAATGATTTATCTTTTAGCAAAACATCATCTAAAAATTCTATAAGTAAAAATAATAATAAAGACACAATATTGTCTAATTATAATGGATTGTTAATTCCAGCTTTATCTTATGAAAATAAACTTGAAGGTTATGTGAATTTAGAAGATGAGTTTATTATAAGTCCAAAATATGATCATTGTGATAATTTTAATGGCAATTTTGCAATTGTTTCTAAGTCTAATAAAAAAGGATTTATAAATAAAAAAGGTGTTGAAATAACGCCTATTATTTATTCTTCTTTACTACCGTTTTCAGAAGGTATTGCAGTGGCCACCAAAGGAAATAATAAAGTGGGTTTTATTGATACAACCGGAAGGGAGATTTTGCCATTCATATATAATAGTGCTTGGGACTTTTCTGAAGGGTTAGCTCAAGTTATGTATACTTCAAATGATCTTGGGTATACTTATATCGATAGATATGGCAATAAAATTATTGAAAATATTCAGGGTGATGCACCGAATCCTTATTCTAATGGGTTATTAAAATTTACCAAGAAAGGGAAGAGTGGCTTTATTGATAAAACAGGATCCATTATAATTCAACCCATTTATGATTTTGCGTTTAATTTTAGTGAAGGTTTTGCACCAGTTGAAATAAATAATAAATGGGGGTTAATTGATAAAAATGGTAATTTTCTTGTGGATCCAAAATATTATTTTACATGGGGATTTAAAGATGGATTATGTCATTTAATTTCTAATTGCAAGGATAAAAATACTTATTCTGTTTGTGATAATTATTTTAGTGATAAATATGGGCAAATAAAAATCGCATTAGATAAAGAACCAAATTTATATGAATATGTTAGCTGGTTTAAAGAAGGGTTTGCATCTGTAAAGAAAAATGGACTTTATGGATTTATTAATAAACAGGGGTCTCTCGTAATTCCCTGTATATATGAATCAAGTAACGATTTTAATAATGGTATTGCATATGTTAAAAAAAATGGCAAATATATATATATAGATAAAAGTGGTAATTGTGTATTATTTTGTTCAAATTAGAATTGAAAAGGTAAAAGTATGAAATGCAATAGTCATTTTATAAAATTATAAAAATGGAAAAATAATGAATTTCCCCAGATCGCGCTCATCAGCCAGTTGCCGCACGTTTCAAACGCATGCTATAAATAAATTTGCGTCAGAAAACCTGCCACCCTTTCCTTCCAAACCTGCCTCCGTTTAATCCACCATCCCCAATTGTCTCCAAAGTCCCAATTGTCCCATACAATCACACTAATCACTGCCCCGACTATTTATCAATTGCCGTTGACTTTAGTCAACGGATAAAAAGTTCAGCCATTTTTCATTCCTCCCTCGCCTCATAAACCTTCCATTCATTGATCCATTTCATATAAATGTCGTAGTTCTTATTGTCTTTTTCAAGTTTTATGAAATACGGGCGCAGCTTATTGTCGCTGGGTTTGCTTATAATTTCCTTCGCTTTTGCGGCAATGCCTTTTAAAATCTCATATTGTCCCGAATAATCCTTCCTTTTCTCAAATTCTTCTATGGCAATATACATGATTTCCTTTCCGTGAAAATTAAACCAGTATTCACCAGTGGTGAAAATTTCGTTTCTTGGCACAAGCCCGTATTTACAATTTATGAAACCATGCACGTAATTGCCGACTCCAATGATTATCCGGGGATCAACAATTTTAATCTCACTGTCAATCAAACCAAAGCTATCAGGGAAATCGCTGGCACAAAAAACTTTCAATTTGTTTTTGCGAACGTATCTTTCAAATGATTTGATGACATCAAAAGCCGCAATATTCTTAAATTCCAGGTTCAAGGGTTCAAAGACATTTTCTTGTAAATACTTATAATTTGACGATTCGATATCATTCAAACACATTGCCGGTAAACCATATACTCCAAGTCCATTACTTGTCATTGAATTTAAAATCAAAATTTCAGGGTTGGCTGAATTTAAAAAAGGTTTAACATCACCATTACTATTGGGTTTATAAAATCTGAAACTTCTACGACTCTCAAACTCCAACAACCATTCATCCTTGCCCAAATAATATACAAGCGGCGTTTTGTTATCCGATGCAATTATAGTTGCAGAGCCATCTTCAAATACATCACAATCAATATAACCTTCAGAGCACTCAATAAATTCCATAGGTTGCACGTATTCATTATCCCTAAAGTCAACGTCCTTAAATGCAACAACAGTATTTGTTTTCGGAAAATTCATGTCATTAATGTTTGCCGGATTTTCAGGCGCAAACTCACGTTTATAGGGCAAATTCGAATGATCTGAATGATAATAAAAAAGGTTCAACACCTTCCATAGTTCCTTTATATCAAAATAATAACCCGAAAGAACCAATCCATTTTTAACAACTTTTTTAAATAACTTTTCATTATATGAATCGTGTAGAAAATACATGTTTTGTTCTTCGCTTAATCTCAGCAAAAACTCATAATCTCTCAGCTTCAAATTCAACTCCCCTATTGTTGTCCCTTTCTTTAAAATGATGATACCGCCAAAATATTCCTTCTGCAAATCTTCCTTTTTACATAATTTCAATAAGTCAGTTATGGTTTCCTCTCCCAAAGTAAAATCATACACATGAGGTTCTATCTCTCTCAATACGTTATTCAAATAATCATACCAGGCTGAAATAGCTTCCCCGTTTTCATTTACAGGCATGCATCCAGATTGGTCTGTATCGAAAATGGCAATGTTCCCATCCTTGTCAACGCAGAACCAATCGGTGTCAGCGCTATGTCCGGCAGGGTAATCAATTGTTTTTACTTTTTGCATGTTTTAAATTTTATTTTTCCCAGCGACTGCATAAGTCCCTGATAAGTCAAATCACCCAGCTTTGTTTTTCCCTCGCCATACGAGCACCATCCCACCTGCTTGTCCCATGATATGGAACAAAATCGTTCGTTTATTTTACAATCCAATAAACAACTTGCCGACTGAAAGGTTTTGTTCAATGCAGCCTCAGCCACCTGTTGCGGAGTGGGAATTTTTGTAAATTTACGCGGTACATAAATTATTTGTTCCGGTAAATATTTGTACTTAAATAATAGTTCTGTCAGTTTTTTTGTTTCAGCAATTTTATCCGCCGATACAAGAACGTTTGCACCGGTCTTAATTCCAATATTTCCAAAAAAGAAAAGCATCTCAATTGTACGATTTACCTCTGTTTCATTAGCCGGGTCATGAATGGTTATATGAATTTTATCGGGTTTGTTTTTCGTTAGCTTGACGAAGTTGTCATAAATTGTCAATGGCATTCCGTTGGTTGTTACGCTTACAAAAACATGTGGCATAAGTTTGCTTATTAATTTATATATCCCTTTGTATTCAAAAGGTTCACCGCCACCAATAGATATTGCTTTAACCCCATGTTTTGCACAGTCTTTCAAAAAACTTGTCACCTCTTCCGGCTTCCATTCAGTTATGCCGTTTTTTGAACTTTTGTTATAACAAAAATCACATTCTTTGCTGCAATAATTTGTCAGGTCTATGGATATTCTTTCAAGCATATCTGTTTTTTTCTTTCTCCTGCTGAGCGAAGTCCCCAACTTCGCACTACATAAATATTGGTCTCCAACCCCTGATCGCGCTCGTCAGCAAGTTGGTGCGCGTTTCAAACGCGTGACATTTCACTATTTTCCATTAAGCATTATTTCCGATCATTTTCAATCATTTTCTCTTTAATTGTTTTTAATGTCATAATCTCATAAATCTTTCAAATCACAATTGCGACAATTTTCATCCCCTCACTCATTTCCCCCTCCAATTAATTTGCTAAAATACAAATTTTTCACTTCACCAACATATTTCTGATTTATTTTGAGTTTATTTCAAATATGTGCGTCAGGGATGGTTTTGTTTCGAAGCTTCATGGAAGCCATTTTGAGGATTTATTTGCTATTAAAAAAAGACAGCCCTTGTTTGTCGGGTTACAAATCCTGGTATTATAAACGTGTCGGATTGCACTTCGACATTTCGACATGCTCAGCGACCATATTCTCAGTGAACACAAATCTGACAGGCGACACGGTGGAACAAAAGAAACTTCCTTCATTTTCCGGAAAATTTTAATTGCATAAAACGAAAGCTTAAAGCGAATGAACGTTTGCATTGTACAATCATTCGATCCGACAAAGCTATCGAACGTTTGCATTGTGCGATCGTTCGATCCGACAATGCGAATGAACGTTTGCTTTGTTGAAACGTTCGTTCCGACAAAGCTATCGAACGTTCGCATTGTGCAATCGTTCGATTGCACAATGCGAATTAACGTTTGCTGAAAGTGATCGTTCGATCCGACAATGCGAATGAACGTTTGCTATAAGCAATCGTTCGTTAGAAAATATCTTAGACTATTGTACATATTTATTCGTTTGCTTTTATGAAATTAATTGTCCTCTGAAATTTTAAAAAAATTCATGAACGCTCAATTAAAAAAGGGGATGACATGAAGTCACCCCCTTTTTTAAACTTTGTGCATTGATCAGGGAGCAGTACCGTTATACCATTTGCTCCATTCTCCATAGCGCCCTTTGGTGAGCACCAATCTCCAGCGATACCAATACTCTGCTTTTGGTCTGCGACCAGTCACCGAAGTTTCTCCGCCTCTTGTTGGCGGTAGATCAATGATGGTTTCCTGATTAGGGTCGGGGCTTTCCTGCCATTGACGGTATCCTTCACCTTCACCCCAAATGATAAGGGTTCCCGGCTCTGTGCCCTGAAAAACTTTGTTACCTCTTTTCGGACGGATGCTGATGACCTTGTACTCAAACCCTGCATCGTTGCAAATGCGCACTCCTTCTTCAGGCGATACAGTTTTTACTTTCAGCTTTAACATCATGCACCAACTGTCCATATTGTCGTGCAAAACATTCAATGCCGCTGAAAGATTGGACTTGCTGTTAGGAAGTTTTTGCAAACGGTCCTGCAATTTGTTTCCTGCTGTCAAAATATTAGCGCCAACAGCAGTCAGTGCAGGGAACTCCGGCGACCATGGAGATGGAAAATCCAAATTTCCGGTAAGCTTTGTTTTTTTCATTTTGCAATCCTCAATTTTAAGTGAAGCGCCTTTCTTTTTTCCCCAGTTAACAACAGGGATTACCTTGTGTTCAAGAACAACATCCTTGTTTGGCTTGTTATTATTCTTTCCTGAGATTTCCGGAATGACTATCATCATAAATAATTCAGGACGCACAAACAATTGCATGCTGTCGCTCTTTTTCGGAATTTTTTCCGTTTTATGGAGAATTAATTCAGGAGGACAGAAGTTGAAGAGCGGCAACGCGAAACACTGAAAAGAGTTTTGGCCGCCACGCACCATGATCGTTTCTTTATTCGACCAGTGAATCTGTGGTTTATTACTAGCACGGGAATTAGTTTTTCCTGTGCGTGAATTTCCACTTGATTTTTTTAAATCAAGTGGTTTGCCTACTAAGTTCAGAACCATCATTACAACGGCTGCAATGAACTTTTCGAACGATTTTTTGATTTTTGTGAACATAACTTTATTATTTTTTTGGTTTACCCGGCTTAGTGCATTAGCGCCTGCCGGCGGTATAAAGGTACTGCTATTTGTATATGGGTGTCAATAGGCAGGGGTGCTATCTTACCGCTATCTTACGTCACAGTTTTTTCTGCTTTTCTTCTTTTTCAGATCTGATGCTTGTTTGCGGAGAGCAATTTTTTTTCTTTCTTCAAAAAAGTTTTCAAAAACTTGTTTGTCGTTTTCGGTGGTGCAGAAGATGTCGAAGATTTCTTTAATGCTGTTTTTGAATTTATCAATGTCCTTCATTCTACGCAAAGTTTCATAATTCCACATACTGAAGTCCGGCCTTCCTTTGAAGGCTCCTTTTGGGTAAACATATATTCTTGATCTCAGGAATTGAAACAGAGCTTTTGAATAGGTGCATGCAATGCGCCCGCATTGATGAAACAAACTGAAAATGGTGAGAATCTCACACAGATCATCATTATGAACTCCAACCTTTTTCCTTTTAAGTGGATTGAACAAATCTTCCACTTTGTAAAGAGTTTTTAAACGAGTGTATTTTCCACACAACAAACCGGCAAATTCACCTACTACCTTTTTGTTTTCCACTTCGCCCTCGCGAAAGATCCATGAAAGAGTGATGGGTATTTCTCCCGGAAATTTTATTGCAGCACTATTGCTTTTCCTGCTGCTAACGGTTATTTCAGTGCGTAGTTGCATTTCAAACACACACAATAACAACTCCCGCGACTCTGGTAGAAGTCCGCAGATGTCAATGTACCTTTGGAGAATATCACAACATGCAGCAAAATCAACAGAGCATTGCCGGCATGCATGACGGATAATTGTGATAATACATTGGAACATATCAATGGTTGCCGTTACCGGCTGCGTTGCATGAATTTCACTTTTAAGATATGCCATGGATATTGCAATAAGCTCTTTGAGTGTTTTACGGAAAAGGGAAATTTTTGTGGCATGCTTACCCTGCTCAATGTCGCGATGGAAGCGGTTTGCCAAATCATTCAGGGCCGGATAAAGGTCCAGCTTCTTCAGCAAATCAATATAAGAATTGGTTTGCCCGACAGTATAATATTCTATCAAAATATCATGCAGCCTCATGTCTTAGAAATGACAAACAATTATATTGTCAACGTTGGAAAGTGGGAAATATTGTGTGTAGGAATAAAAAAGATGTTAGATGTTAGATGTTGGATATTGCCAGGATGACTTTCAAAGTTTTTTTCAGAACTTGGAAAGTCTTTTTCAATTGATAAAAAACAAATCCTCTTTCAAAATGAGACTAAAGTCAATTGCCTTTTGCACTTATTTCAGTTCGTTAACCCCGTTGGATATTACTTAATAAGAATGATTTGCAAAAACTAAAAGCTATCCCACGGGGTTAAAACGAACTGAAATAAATGCTGCTCACCGTCGCTATCTATTGGAGTCTGGCTTTAGCGGACTGTAAGAAAATATTAGCTGCTGCCGGGTTTTAGCATCATTGTCTTTATTTGCTTTAAAGAGATTTGAAACAAACTGTAATAGATGTAGCTCGTTTGAATTGCACACAAGTGCAGAAAAAATGTAAAATGAAGAAAATGTAAAGTGAAAATAATATGGCAAGATTGAAATTCAGCCTTTAATTAAAAAGCCTCACCAGGAAATAAGCCGACATTGCAGCGATGACCCCAATCGCCATCACTTTGAGGGCGCCGATGATGGGTTGCTGTCCGGTGAGTTTGCTTTTGAAATATCCGAAGAGGAGAAGGCAAACAACGGTGGTGATAAATGAAAGTTTGAAACCTGTTTGCGGGTCGGTGGTGAAAACATAAGATAACATGGGAATAGCGCCACCGACAATATAGGCAATGCCTATGTTGAAAGCGCTTTTGCGGGCTTTGTTTTTGTCGGGTTCCTCGAGTTCGAGTTCATACTTCATCATAAACTTCACCCATTTGTCCTTGTCCTGGCTGAGTTCCTCAACTGCCATATCCTGTGTTTTGGACGAAAGTCCCATCTTCCCAAATATCTCTCTTACTTCCTTTTTTTCGGTTTCAGGATAGTCAATTGTTTCCTGGTATTCGCGTTTAAGCTCGGTTTTATAATGATCCAATGCGGTGCGCCCTGCAAGATAACCGCCAAGACCCATAGCGATGGAACCTGCAATAATTTCAGCAAGTCCTGCTTTGATGATAAGACCATTTGACTGAACAGCGCTGCTTAATCCGGCAGCGAGGGCAAAGGGGACAGTAAGCCCATCGGACATACCGATGACTATGTCGGAGATAAAATCCGAACTTTTTAAATGAGTTTCATGGTGAGCCACGGTTTAAAAAAATTATTTTCCGGCGAGCTTTGCATTGATTGATTCAATCATCTGTCCGACGTTTTTCCAGCGGATGATCTCGGAATCTTTAAACTTAACCTTGAAATTTTTTTCGATGGCGACCACGAGGTTCACGTGTGAAAGAGAATCCCACTCTTCGATGTCGTTGGCGGTCATTTCGGGAGTTATCTTAATGTCATTGTCATCAAAAACCTTGCAGAATAAAGCATTTAATTGTTCGGTAGTGTCCATGTTGATTGTTTTTTTTGTTTTACAATAGTACGGATTTTTTTCCAATGGTTAAGTAAAATGTTAGCGGAATAATGATTTTTTTTTCCTCACATCAAATATTTTTTATAGTTTTATCCACTCAAAAAAAACACTATGTCAGAACAAATACCAGAAACCAGAAGTCTGCCCGAAAACGCTTATCGCGAGCTAAAACCGGGCGAAGATTACAAACCTGTAATGCCCGCCAGCCAACTATTTCCGGAGGTAACACTTTGGTCAGTTGGAATGGGTTTATTAATGGCTCTTATTTTTTCAGCGGCCGCGGCTTTTTCCGGCTTGAAGATAGGGCAGGTATTCGAAGCAGCTATTCCCATCTCTATTATTGCTGTCGGCGCTTCCGCAGCAGCAAAAAAGAAAAATGCTCTGGGACAAAATGTGATTATTCAATCTATCGGCGCTTGTTCGGGAGTGATTGTTGCGGGCGCTGTGTTCACCATTCCCGGCTTATATATTCTGCAGGCAAAATACCCGGATATTGAAGTGAACTTCTGGCAGATTTTCTTTTCATCGTTACTTGGCGGATTCCTTGGAATATTATTCCTTATTCCTTTCAGAAAATATTTTGTAAAGGATATGCACGGCAAATTCCCCTTCCCTGAAGCCACTGCAACAACGGAAATCCTGATGACAGGTGAAAAAGGCGGAAGTCAGTCAAGAATACTTTTGGTGTCGGGGCTCATAGGCGGCTTGTTTGATTTTGCATTTACCTCTTTCCGTTTATGGGACGATGTTCTTACAACCAAAGTCATTCCTTTTGGTGCAATGCTTGCTGAAAGAGCCAAATTAGTATTAAAATTGAATGTCAGCGCAATGATTTTCAGCTTCGGTTATCTTGTTGGATTACGGTTTTCGCTGATCATTGTTGTGGGTTCTTTGCTTTCATGGTGGGTGATGATTCCTGTCATTCATGAAATAGGGAATATAGCAGCAAGCCTGGGTGGAGGCCACAATTTTACTGAAGGACTTACTCCGGAAATATTATTCAAAATGTATGTAAGGCCCATTGGTATCGGGGCAATCGCTATGGCCGGTATTATCGGTATCGTCCGTTCTTCGGGTGTGATTGTTCAGGCATTTAAACTTGCTGTCGGCGGCACAGGAGGAAAAAAGGGAGAAATTGAAAAGCCTGAACGCACACAACGCGACCTGAAAATGAACTTTGTTCTTGTACTGATCATACTCGTCATCATTGCAATTTTGGTATTTCTTATTACAGGAGTAGATGTAACGCCGGTTCAAGCGCTCATTGCACTGGCGACACTTGTTGTCATTGCATTTCTTTTTACTACTGTGGCCGCAAATGCTATTGCTATTGTTGGAAGTAACCCTGTTTCAGGTATGACATTAATGACATTGATCATTGCCTGTATCATACTTTCTGCAGCAGGACTTCATGGTTGGAGAGGCATGGTAAGCTCACTTGTAATTGGAGGTATTGTGTGTACAGCGCTTTCAATGGCCGGTGGTTTTATTACTGACCTTAAAGTTGGCTATTGGCTTGGCACAAGCCCATACAAACAACAATCATGGAAATTTTTAGGCACATTGGTTTCCGCTGCTGTTGTAGGTGTGGTGATATTTATGCTTGCAAAATCTTATGGTTTTACTTCAGAACAATATGTGGAAAACCAGAAAATATTTTCCACTGAACAGATGCACGCTATTAACTATCACAAATTGGATACTGTGAAATCCAGGGTTTATGAAGACTCGGTTATTAAAAATGGGAAAATGACGGTTGTCCAATTTGCTTCAGTAAAAAAAATGGCTGCGGATACAGCTCTTATCAATAGATACAAAAGAGAAGTTGATAATGCCAAACCGCTTGTTGCCCCGCAGGCAAATGCGATGGCTGCAGTGATTGAGCCTTTGATGACTAAAGGCGCACCGATTCCCTGGTTATTGTATATTGCCGGCGCTATCATCTCGTTCCTGATTTATTTATTAGGTATTTCACCACTTGCTTTTGCTCTGGGAATGTTCATTCCGCTTGATCTCAACACGCCACTTCTTATTGGCGGGCTGCTGGCTCATTGGTTTGGAAAAAGCACAAAAGACGAAAAATTAAATAATGCACGAGGCCAGCGCGGAACACTGATAGCTTCAGGATTTATTGCAGGTGCAGCATTATTCGGAGTTGTCGGAGCTGTATTATTATTTGCAGGAGTTAACCTTGATCTGAAACTTTGGAGCGAAGGCACAGTAGGACCTCAATTGGTAGGATTGATCATGTTTGCACTGCTGGTTTGTTATTTCATCTGGGAATCATTCCGTGCAAAAAGAGATGATTGAAAATTGAACAATGACGCCAAAGGCAAATGACAATTAAAGACTATAAATGACAAAATTTTTAAAATTATGAAAAAAGAAATTCTTGAAAGGTTTCTCAGATATGTGAAGATTGACACAACTTCTGATGAGGGATGTGAAACATGCCCAAGTTCCGCAAAACAATTTGATCTTGCAAAAGTTTTAAAAGATGAATTGGTTGCGATGGGATTGAAAGATGTAAGCCTTGATGATAACTGCTATATCATGGCTACACTTCCGGCCAATACGGATAAAAAACTTCCAAACATAGGGTTCATCTCGCACATGGATACCAGCCCGGATATGAGCGGAACAAATATAAAACCACAGATACTGGAGAATTATGATGGCACCGACATCGTACTCGACAAGAATAACAATGTTGTTCTGAATGTGAAAGAATTCCCGGAACTGAAACAGTATGTAGGGCAAACCATCATTACTTCGGATGGCACAACCCTGCTTGGCGCTGATGACAAAGCAGGAATAGCCGAGATCATGACTGCGGTGGACTACCTGATAAAACATCCGGAAATAAAACACGGCAACATAAAAATTGGATTCACTCCTGATGAAGAGATTGGTCGTGGAGTTGATAAATTTGATGTAACCAAATTCGATGCAGAATTTGCTTATACCCTTGACGGCGGCGGTGTGGGCGAACTTGAATTTGAAAACTTCAATGCAGCTCATGCAAAAGTTATTTTCAACGGAAGAAATATTCACCCCGGATATGCTAAAGAGAAAATGATCAACTCGATGATTCTTGCAATGGAATTCAACAGCATGTTGCCGGTGAACGAAAGGCCGGAATTCACACAGGATTATGAAGGCTTCTACCATCTCATTAAAATGGAAGGCAGTGTTGAAAACTCAAGTATTGCCTACATTATCCGCGATCATGACAGGGAAAAATTTGAAGCCAAAAAAGTTTTTATTCAACAGGCTGTTGACTTCATGAATAAGAAATACCGTGCAAACACTGTAGTTCTGGAATTGAGAGACCAGTATTACAACATGCGTGAACAGGTAGAAAAAGTGTTTCATGTTGTTGAAACTGCTAAAAAGGCAATGGAACTGGTGGACGTAGTTCCTGTTATTGTTCCGATTCGCGGAGGTACAGATGGAGCAAGACTTTCTTACATGGGACTGCCCTGCCCGAATATCTTTGCAGGAGGACATAATTTCCATGGAAAATACGAGTATGTTCCTTTGGAATCAATGGTAAAAGCTGTTGAAGTGATCGTGAAGATCATTGAGCTTTACTCAGAGAAATAGGGATCTTTTATAAAGGATTTACATAATGGAAAAATCCGAATTAAAAGATATACTTACAGCTGTACCAGTTTTATTAAAGCACCAGTTTATTTGGTCTTTGTATGACACCGAAGCTGATATCCTATATTTGCATTTCAAGAAACCCAATCATGCTGATAATTCTGAAATGACGGAAGACGAAATTATTATTCGTTATGAGAACAATGAAATTATTGGATTAACAGTGCTGAATGCAAGTAAAAGGACTGACACTTCACTTTTAGAAAAAGGATTGCCATAAACTTTAGAAAATTGAAGTATTTTAGAAATTCAATTTCTCAGGTTGTTTGTACAAATTTTTTCCTTCATCCTATTTTAGTAACAGCATTTTCTTTGTCAGAATCTTCTCATTGCTGATCAGGGAAAAATAATATGTTCCTGATGACAGGTTGTATTGCTCTGCATCAAAATGGCTGATGTATTTGCCGGCATTGTACTTTTCTTTGTCCAGAAGTGTTGCAATTTCTCTTCCAAAGATATCATAGACTTTCAAAGTTACTATTGTTGGTTTGTGCAGTTTGAAACTAATATAGGTGTTGTCAATAAAAGGGTTTGGAAAGTTTTGTTCAAGAGAAAATTCATCCTGCAAATTTAAGTTTTCAATCCCCATCATTGTAGTATCAATAATAGCGGTCCAAACACTCAGCTGACCACTGCTAAGCCTCGTCCAGATTGGCCTGATCACACCATTATAAGCTGAAACATTTGTGTAATCGCCAAAGAAGATCGAAGCGCCGGGAATAAACGGAGAATCGCTGATCTTAAAATTAACGAAGGTTTCGCCGCCATCTTTTGAAACAGCCATATAAACATCAGTCCTGCTATTGCTGTAATTCCTGCGGTCATAAAAAACAAAATAAAGATAACCTGTCGCCTGGTCAATTGTCATCCATGTAAAAAACTGCTGTTTGCCCGGAGGATCATCATTTACACGTTTCGCAGCAGACCATGTATTTCCGCCATCAGTAGATTTTGAAAGCCAGATATCGGTGTCAGTATCTCCATTTCTTTGGTCAGACCAGTTGACATAAATATTTCCGCGGTAAGGTCCGTTGCTAATGTCGCAATCTGTTATGGGAAGCCCATTGGCGCGTTGAATACCGGGGATCATATAATCCCAACCGGTTGGCTGATCATTTACAAGAATATCATTTGCAAGCCATGTGTTCCCTGCATTCAGCGATTTATTGAATCTGATGCCATCAGGACCTGCCCAGGCAACATACACTTCGCCATTAGGACCCACTGCAGGCACTGCGCCTTCTGTGGTACTGTCGGAATCAACACAATTGCCGGCTTTTCTATTTATTCTTACAGGAACACCCCATGAATGACCACCATCAATGGATCGTGAAAAGAGAATAATGCTGCTGTCGGTGGGGGTTGTAACACCATATTCATCAAACTGAGTCCATGTCATGTAAATAATGTTGTGAGCCCTGTCAACGGCAGCCCAGGCTTTATCCTGAGCCTTTGTGCCATTTAGTCCAATATACGAACCATTATCCCAGACGCCATTTATACTATCCTTTTTCTGACACACAATGCGGTCAATCCAGTTGCCATCGGGAGGATTGGAAAGATGGATGAAATAATAACTGCCTGCTGTGTCCACTATCATGCAGGGATCACCCCATACTCCATAGGTTGAACCTAAGGTATCTTCAACCCATGTGTGGCCACCGTCTTTGGAAAAATAGTAGGTGTTGATGTTGGCGGCTGCCGCAATTTCATTGGTGTTTTTCGGGTTGACAACAATTGAAGTTTCTTCGGGATAATTGTGGTTGCCTATCATGATGTTTGTATGCTGGGCATTGACAGCCATCAGAAAGAAAAACGAAAGGATTAGGAAAAAATATTTTTTCATTTGATTGATTTCTCAAATTTACAAATTTATAGTGACATCAGATTGCATCCCCTGATTTCACTGCTGTCAAAACGGCCATTCACTTCAAATTGTCCGTTGTCGAAACATCGCCCTATGTCTTGCGTGGCTATGAATGAACATGAGTTTATATTTGCAAGGTCTATAATATTGATACCTCCGCTTTGCCCTGTTTGGGAAAGAGTGAAGGGATCGTTTATTTCTCTTATCAGTATTTTCATCCAGGGAGGGCAATTAAAAATTCCTTTGCCTTGCGAGTATGCCTGTGACAGAAGTTCAGTCATCCCATACTCTGAATGTATTGAAGCAACCTGAAATTTTCCGGTCAGTATTTCATGAAGTTCTTCCCTGATCATTTCTCTTCTTCGTCCTTTCATGCCGCCTGTTTCCATTACGACAACATTGTTTAAAGGAAAATCAATTTTTTCTGACAGATCAAGCAATGCAAATGAAACCCCAAGCAACAGAACTTTTCTTGTTTTATCTCTGCTTAAAATTTTCAACTTACTGAGAAGTTCTGCGTGATTGTCAAGGTAGAAACCGCAATCAGATTTGAAATGACTGTGATTTATGAAATGGTTGGTCATCCAGACCAGTGATGAATCCTGACGTTCTGCATAAGATGGGAGAAGAGCCAGAAATGTATGATCAGAAATATTCCCATAAAAATTTTCAAAAGAAATCATGGCGCTTTTTTCATAAACAGAAAGGTCAGTAACATGATGAAAACTCCGTGTCTGACCAGTTGTTCCGCTGCTACAAAAGGATGCCTGAATTGATGCTATACCTGAAATTATTTTATGAGTTTTAAAAAACTCAATTGGCAAAAAAGGTATCTGAGAATAGTGAGATATTTGATGAATATCACGGCCGATCATGTCAATAAAAGTTTTGTAAACAGCGTTGTTTTCATACTGATGAAGGAATGTTTTCAAAGCTATTTTATTGAACTCCTCTTCATTGTTAATTTCAAAAATTTTATTAATTAAATCAGACAGCATAATAATATTGACAGTATTGCGTTTAATTTAGTACCTTTACAACCGATTTTCATGTTATGAAACACAAGCCAAAATTACTGATAATAATTGTTCTTGCAGGGATATTGTTATATTCTTCCTGTAAAAAACCTGAAACATATTCTCCAATTCCGGCCATTGCTTATGTAAGTTTTGCCAAGATACAGAATTCGCAGGGAATTGATCAAAAAGGAATATTGACTTTTTCATTCACAGATGGCGATGGGGATATTGGACTTTCGGCAGATGATACTACTGGTGCATTCAGTCCGGGAAGTCAATATTATTATGACCTTTTTGTTACTTATTATGAAAAACAAAATGGCGTTTATGTTCCTGTGGTACTTCCTGAGACTAACAATTTGCGCATTCCGGTAGTTACACCTTCAGGACAGAACAAATCAATTAAAGGAACTATAGATGTAAATTTATTCATCAATAACCCAACATCTGTTTATGATACCATTGCCTACGATGTTGCAATTTGCGACAGAGCACTGCACATGAGCAATAAAATCAGAACCCCGGACATCATCGTCCATAAATAATTTTGTATTCAGGTTGCAGTGGTGTTGAAATTCAGAAAAGACTTTTTGTTGCTTTTCAATAAGCATCAAAGTCAATAGCCCTGAATTTAACAGCGTTTGCATTTATAGTCCTGTTGCTTCCTGTCAGATCCTTAAAGATCAGATTCAATGGAGAGGGTCGCATTTTTTGAGGAATATCATAGTATAAGGAACTTTTCCAGTTGATAGCAGGATCAATACCCATCCAGAGTTTCATAGGGTTCAAAGAAGATATTCGGTGGCTATTAAATCTACTTATCAAGTCAGTTTGAAAATCTCCCATGAATGCTTTAATACCATATTTCCCGGAAGGAGCAAAAATATTATTCCCTGAAATTTCATAATGATGAAATGGGTTTTTAAGTCGCCATTCAAGCAATTCAGTTGTCCACAATCGTTCAAAACCATACTGCATTTCTGTTGATGACAATTTTATTTTTCCGACACCAACTTTGGCCTGAAGAGGAGCCACATGCTGAAAGCCTAACTTATTCAGAAAACCCGGAGTGCTATTTGCATTGGCCACTCCGAAAACAAATTCATAAACATTCTCCGCGGCAAATTTATAGGTCATATCAGCCAGTGTAGTAAATAATTTTTTCCCCTGATGATTTGGATGAGTAGCGGTATTCAATGACAACAGACCTTTTGTTTTCTTACCAAAAAGATTTGCAACAACAGGCTGTGTCACATAATGGGCAGCCATTTCATCTCCCTCAAAAGCATTAAACCCAACAATATTTCCTTCGGGATTGTCAGCATATTCCCATTTAAGGTATGCTTCGTTTAAAATGTCTGTTTGCGGAAAAACAATTTTAAGAAGAGCAGCACACTGCGATATGCCTGCCTCATCAACTGCTACGGGACGAAAGGTGTACATGTGTCTGATTTATGATTTATGATTTGAGATTTATGATTTAATTATTGCTTTGGAAATTTTAAGTTTGACTACTGACGTAATGACTACTGACCAATGACTATTGACGCTGCAATTGACCATTTTTAAATAACCACATTCACAATTTTTTTAGGAACAACGATAACCTTTTTAGGATTCTTCCCTTCGAGCCATTTCTGTGCAACCTCATGTTCTAATACATTTTTCTCAACTTCAGAAGAAGGCATGTCCACAGGCAGATCAATAGTGAAGCGCATTTTTCCGTTGAAAGAAACTGCATAAGTACAATTGTCCTCGCTAAGAAATTCTTCATTATATGGCGGGAAATTTACGTGAGTTATGCTTCCTGAATTTCCAAGCAGATTCCAAAGTTCCTCAGCTATATGTGGTGCATAAGGCGAAAGAATGATGGGCAGTTCTTTCAGAATAGCCCTTTTGTTGCATTTCAGTTCGGTCAGTTCATTTACACAGATCATAAAAGTACTTACTGCTGTATTGAATGAAAAGCGTTCAATATCCTCCTGAACTTTTTTAATGGTTTTATGCAATACTTTTAATTCCTTTTTTGTTGGTGCCTCTTCAGACAAACACAGTTTATTGTCGAAGTCATGATAGAGTTTCCACAGCTTTCGTATGAAGCGAAACACACCTTCAATGCCTTTTGTATCCCAGGGTTTGTGCTGCTCAAGCGGGCCAAGAAACATTTCATAAAGACGCAGTGTGTCTGCTCCGTATTTTTCAACGAGATCATCTGGAGTAACAACATTGTATTTTGATTTTGACATTTTTTCAACCATGGTTCCGAGTTCAACAAAACCCTCGTGTAAACTATTGGGAATATCTTCTTGCATATTCCATTCTTTAAACCAATCTTTTATTTGTTCAGTTGTTGGAATAACAGCATAAGTAAATTCAGTAACCTGTTTATACTCAGAGATCATATTTCTAAATTTCTCAAGATTTTGTTTTGTTAATATGTATTTACCATTTTCAAACGAAACATAATCAACTGGAACTCGAAATTCTCTTAAAAGAATTTGTGGATTATTGCACTTAAAATTCATAGGTAAAAGATAAGTGCAATTTTGATTCCTAAAAGTTAATTGTACAAAAGTACTTACTCCCTGTATCATCCCTTGATTGATCAGCTTTTTGAAAGGTTCATCCTTGCAAACCAAACCAAGATCGAATAGGAATTTATTCCAGAAACGGGCATACAATAAGTGGCCTGTTGCATGTTCAGCGCCACCAATATAGAGGTCCACATTTTCCCAGTATGCATTGGATTTCTTTGATACAAGTTCATTCGGATTTTTAGAATCCATGTAGCGGTAATAATAAGCGCTTGATCCTGCAAAGCCCGGCATGGTATTGGTTTCAATCGGGTAGCCTTCTTTTGTACGCCAGTTCTTAGCTCTTGCCAGTGGTGGTTCTCCTGTTTCAGTAGGAAGAAAAGCATCCACTTCGGGCAATTCAAGAGGGAGTTCTGATTCATTCATCGGATAGGGAATTCCATCCTTATAATAAATCGGGAAAGGCTCGCCCCAATAGCGCTGTCGGCTGAAAATGGCATCACGCAAACGATAATTAACCTTACCGTAGCCGATACCCATTTCTTCTGTTTTCCTGATCACAGCCTGTATTGCTTCCAATGGAGTCATGTCATTGATGAAACCTGAATTCACACATTTGCCTTCTTTTGGTTCATAAGCTTCTTTGGAAATATCACCACCTGAAATAACTTCTTTTATGGGTAGTCCAAAATGAGTTGCAAAAGCCCAGTCACGGCCATCATGACCGGGCACTGCCATCACAGCGCCTGTTCCGTAACCTGCAAGCACATAATCACCCACCCAGATGGGAATCTCTTCTTTGGTGAAAGGGTTTATTGCATACGCGCCTGTAAATTCACCACTGATCCTTTTCACATCAGCTATTCTTTCCCTTTCTGAGCGGTTCTTTGTTTCATTAATATATTTCTGCACTGCCTCCAGCTTGTCAGCAGTAGTAATTTTATTCACATAGTCATGCTCGGGGGCAAAGGTCATATAAGTAACACCAAAAATCGTATCCGGACGGGTTGTAAATATTTCCATAAACAGTCCATCATGGCCTTTAATAGCGAATTTGATCATTGCACCAACAGATTTGCCAATCCAGTTGCGTTGTATTTCTTTAATAGAATCACTCCAGTCTATCTCATCAAGTCCTTTCAATAACTTTTCTGCATAAGCAGTGATACGCAGGGACCATTGCTTCATGGTTTTTCTTACTACGGGATGTCCGCCTCTCACTGAAAAGCCTTCACTCACCTCATCATTTGCCAGCACAGTCCCCAGCGCAGAACACCAGTTTACCATGGTGTCGGCAAGATAAGCAAGACGATAATTCATCAATATTTCCTGCTGTTCTTTTTCATTTTTCGCTTTCCATTCCTCGGCTGAAAAATTAATAGTTTCGCTCACAACAGCGCTTACTTTTATATTCCCGTTCTTTTCAAATTCTTCAATGAGTTTTTCAACAGGCTCTGCTTTGTCGGTGTCTTTATTATACCATGAGTTGAACAACTGCAAAAAAGTCCATTGTGTCCATTTGTAATAAAAAGGATCGCAGGTACGCACTTCCCGCTCCCAGTCAAATGAAAAACCGATCTTGTCAAGTTGTTCGCGATAGCGTGCAATATTTTTTTCCGTAGTTATCAATGGATGCTGACCTGTTTGAATGGCATATTGCTCTGCAGGCAATCCATAAGCATCATAGCCCATAGGATGCAAAACATTAAAACCCTTCAGTCTTTTATAGCGCGCATAAATATCGGAGGCAATATAACCCAGCGGATGACCAACGTGCAAGCCTGATCCGGAAGGATAAGGGAACATATCCAGAACATAATATTTTGGTTTGTCCGAATTATTATCAGCCCTGAAAGTTTTGTTTTCACTCCAGTATTTCTGCCATTTTTTCTCAATTTCAATAAAATTATAGTCCATGATTTTCTTAGTATGATACAATGATTATCTGCTTTTCGGGCAGTTTGCGAAATTAGAAAATAATAAGGAAAAAGATAAAATGAGTTTTCTTTCACAAGAAAAAAGACTTATTACTCCTTCTAACAGAAGTTTAAAACACGGAATTTGCGGCCTCGAAATTGAGATTTAGAAATTATTTTTCTGATAATGTTTACTGAATCCGTTGTCTTTTCCCTATCCCGATTCCTACATTTATTTGGATGGAGTTCTTTTCTGAAATCCTCTTAAACCACTTTCAAGAAAATTCTGGAAATCGTCAATGTCCGAGTCATAAGCTTTAGGTTTTCCAATAGTATCTCCTTTGGTATCCAGTAGCACATAATACGGCTGGGCATTCACATTGAACCTTGAAGCCTGAAGATCGGAGTATTTTCCTCCTATTGTTTTCTTCATCTGCCCATCCAGTTTCGATTTGACCCATTCTGATGATGGCAGTTCCTTTTTATCATCCACGTATAAGGTTACAATGATAAATTTTTCTTTCAGCAATTTCAAAATCCTCGGATCCGACCACACATTTTCTTCCATCTTGCGACAGTTCACACAGCCATGCCCGGTGAAATCGAGGAATACAGGTTTGTTTTTACTTTTGGCGCAAGCAAGACCCTGCTCATAATCAAAATATCCTTTCAATCCATGTGGTAGTTTCAGGAAATCTGAGAACATTGGCTTTTCGCAAAGTTCAAGTGAGTCAGCTCCACCCGACAGGCTTGCATTGGCGACTTCTTCTCTTACGATCGCTCTCACATTAAAATCCTGTGTGGTTTCCGGTGGCAGCCAACCTGCAAGGGCTTTCAAAGGTGCGCCAAACATTCCGGGTATCATATAGGCGACAAAGGTAAGTACCACAATAGCCATTATAAGTCGTGGGACTGGCAGATATTTCAAATCGCTATCGTGAGCGAGTTTTAGTTTGCCCAACAAATAAAAGCCCATCAATGCAAATATCACTATCCAGAATGCAAGATAAACTTCTCTGTCCAATATTCCCCAGTGATAGGTTTGATCAGCTACACTCAGGAATTTTAATCCCAATGCCAATTCAAGAAAACCAAGAACAACTTTTACAGAATTCATCCAGCCTCCCGATTTGGGTAAGTTGTTTAACAACGAAGGGAAATACGCAAACAATGCAAAAGGCAAAGCAAAAGCAACGGAGAAACCAAGCATCGCAAATAAAGGATGAAGGAAATCTCCTTTGGCTGATTCAACAACTACTGCCCCAACAATAGGACCTGTGCACGAAAATGAAACCAACACAAGTACGAAAGCCATGAAGAATGGGCCTAGTATTCCACCCTTGTCAGCTTTTGAATCCATTTTATTCACCAACTTGCTTGGAAGAACAATTTCAAACATTCCAAGAAATGATGCCGCAAAGAACAAGAAGATGAGGAAAAATAAAATATTCGGAAGCCAGTGGGTGGAGATCCAGTTGAACACATCCGTGGCAACTGCACCTTTACCAAAAAGCATTGCAATACCTACCAACAAAGCAACAGGTAGTGTATAAATAATAATGATGGAAAGCCCGTAAACCGTTGCCTGAAATCTGGCTTTTCTTTTATTCTCACTACCTTTAAGGAAAAACGATACAGTCATTGGCACCATAGGGAAAACACAGGGAGTGAAAATAGCCAGTAAGCCCGGAAATAATGCAAAAATGAACACCAGCCATAATGAACTTTCTCCCGTACCCTCGCTATTTCCGGAAGGTTTGACTACAGCTTTGGTAGTGTCTTTCTTTGTTGTTTTGTTTGTGTCTGCAGAAGCTATATTCGCAGTGTCTTGTGCAGTTGCTTTTGCGTAACCTTCTATATTAAATAAAAATGGCACATCAGTAGGTTGAAGACATTGAGTATTGTTGCAACACATGAAATTGAGTGTGTCTTTCAGTGTAAATGCTTTGGTGGATAAGACTTTTATCTGTTGAGTGAAGGTAACAGAGTTTGCAAAATATTTTACTTTGATTTCAAAATTCGGATCATATTCTTCAATGCCTTGTGGCTCATAAACAAACCCTATTCTCAGATAATCGTTGCTTTTATGGAAAGTGAATGTTGTTGGTACCGGTCCTACACCTTTAATGTTCTGAGAATATACATGCCAGCCTTTGTCTATTTTAGCAGTGAAAAAAAGATTCACAATAGAATCATTCACTTTTGAGGAAGAGAAAGTCCACTTTACCGGTTTCAAAATTTGCGAATAGGAAGCACTATAAATAGTGATCAGTGCTATCAGTAAAATATTTTTCAGTTTCATAAAACCTAATTGGATAAGGGAATTTTAGTCATTAAATTTATACAAAATTAAGCATAATTTCAGAGTATTTCAGCTGTAAAAACTTTTTTCGTTTTACTTGTAATTTTATAGCGATTGTCTGTTCTGTGACCAATAACCCAAATAATGTCACTTTTATTGCACAACAACCAAACTTTTTCTTTTTCCATTAAGGATAATTTCAGGTCAGTAAAAAAATCGCTGAGTTTCTTTTTGCCTCTCATGCCGAAAGGATAAAAAAAATCACCAGATTTCCATTTTCTGATTGTCAAAGGGAATTCTAATTTATCCATATCAAACATTGCAGTCCTGCTTTCTTTCACAATTTTAAAATCTGCAGTATTCTTTCTTTTTTTGAATTTCAGATGAAGCTGATCGTTTAGTTCTTTGCAATCACTGTCCACAAGAAATTCTTTTGCAGGTTCTTTAAGTGATGCAAGCGATAATGTGAGAATTTCTCTGTCTTTAACCAGGCTGTGCGTTGATGAAAAGAACTGCTTACTTTCTTTTGTTTTCAGACTTTTTGAAATTTTCTCAATAATATCGCCGCTGTAACCATAACTCCGAAGAAATTCATAAAGGAAAAATGATATGTTTTTTAGTGAAAGAAGTTTATTAATATCAAATTTCACAGCATCTCCTTCCATACTCATGATCTCTTTTCTTTTCTCTTCCACAAGTTCAAGCATAACCTCCTCCATTTGACTTATTTTTTGAATGTCTTCTTTAATGGTTGTTTCAATTTGTGGGTTCAGCTCTTTAAGTAGTGGAATAAGTTGAAGTCTGATACGGTTTCTGAGATATTTTATTGAGGAATTGCTGCTATCTTCCCTGTATGTGATTTTATTCTCTTTTGCAAAATCTTCTATTTCTTTTCTCCCTGCAAACAAAAGCGGACGAACAAGCCTGCCCGACATTGCCCTTATTCCATGCAGCCCTGCAATGCCTGTTCCTCTGATTAGGTTGATGAAAAATGTTTCCATTTCATCATTCCTGTGATGAGCCACTGCAACGGCGCTATAATTATTTTGTGCGCGAATTTCTTCAAACCAGGCATAACGCAGATCACGTGCAGCCATTTGTATGGAGACTTTGTTTTTTCCGGAATAGGTCTTCGTGTCGAACTTCTTTACAAAAAAAGGAACATTAAATTTTGTCGCCAGTTGCCCAACAAATCGTTCATCAGCATCCGATTCTTTTCCCCTCAACTGAAAATTGCAATGTGCAATGCCAAATTCATAAGCACACTGATGCAACAAATGACAGAGTACAATTGAATCAATACCTCCGCTCACTGCAACAAGTATCCTGTCTTTTTTAGTAAAAAGTTTTTTTGAAACTATGAATTTGCGAAAATTTTCAAGCATAAAATATTTTAAAATGTCGCTTCTTAAAAATTTAATCCAATGTCTTTTTCCCCATACAGCATCCATTATTACAGCAAAAGTTTAAGTGATCATAAACTATTACCGTTGATAAGTGTTTTGCAAAAGTAATAAGTATTATCGTGAATTGTTATAAATTTGCCGGATTATGAGAAGCCAAATGCTTAAAGCAACATATATTCCCCTTACTTTACTGCTTTTCTTTTCATTCAATCCTTTTAAATTGCATGCGAATGTTAACCCCAATGATTCAATAAAATTTTTGATTGAAACAAAAGTGCATTACGGGTTTGTTATCGCTCATCATAAAAGCATGGTCCATCTTCAAACCGGACACTTTCCGGCTTTTGAATTGAATTTTGGAAAGCAAACCAATGGTGATAAAAAATGGCAGGCATTATACAAATTTCCGGTAATTGGTATTTCATGCTGGTATGCTGACCTGGCAAATCCTGCTGTTCTTGGATCCTCGTTCGCCCTTTTCCCATTCATGAATTTTCACCTCACACAATCGCAAAGGTTTTTACTTAATTTCAGGTTTGGTGTGGGACTGGGATACCTCACAAAAAAATTCGACAGGATCAATAACTATAAAAATAATGCTATCGGTTCCAACTTTAATGTTTGCATTAATTTGTTTTACGAATTAAAATTCAGATTGTCGAAAAAGCTGTTCATTACCGGTGGTATCGGGTTGACACATTTTTCAAACGGTGCATTAAATGCCCCTAACCTGGGTATTAATATTCCAACAATTAATGCCGGATTCGCTTATTCATTAAACACAGGAAGCAGTATGAAAATACCGCCTGATGTAAAAATTAATAAAGAAGAAAAGAAAATCGAAATTCAGGCATTTTTATCAGGAGGAATGAAAGAAAGTTTTCCTGATATTGGTCACAAATATGGCTGTTATTCACTATCTGCATGTTTCCTGAAACCCCTTAGTTTGAAAAGAAAAATTGGTTTGGGAATTGACTTGTTTTGGGAATTTTCAAATAGAACAGATCCTGAAGTGAAACACGATTACCAGTTCCTGGCGCCAGGCATACACATCGGTCATCAGTTGGAATTTTCGCGCCTTTCATTTATTAACCAAATCGGGGCTTACATTTATAACATTAATAAGAGTGATGGGCTTATTTACCTGAGAACAGCTTTGAGATACAAGTTAACTGATAAATTATTGATCAATCTTGCTCTCAAGACTCACTGGACAAAAGCCGATTTTGTTGAATTCGGATTGGGTTATCAATTAAAATAGAATGGAGAAAAAGAACTACATATTTTATCCGTTTTTGCTTTTTGTTTTTCTCTTTCTTTCATGCCATAATGAAAACAAGTGTGATTGCCTGAAAAGCACAGGTGATATTATCACCGAAGCAAGAAGCATCAGTGGTTTCAATAAAATCTCTGTGGAAGACAACATCAATTTATTCATTACCGAAGATTCCGCATTTTCATTGACTGTGGAAGCAGGAAGCAACCTTATGAATTTTATTAAAACAGATGTTACGGATAGCTGTTTGTACCTACAAAATAAAAATAAATGTAACTGGTTGAGAAGTTTTAAAGACAAGGTCAATGTTCACCTGAAATGCCGAAAAATAAAAGGAATTACTTACAAAGAAGGTTCAGGAAATATTATTTCAACCGACACTATGCATGTTGATTATTTTCAACTTGATGATTATGGAGGTTCCGGTACTATTGATCTGACAATGGTTGGACAAACCACCTGGTTCAATCTCCATACAGGCCCTGCCGATCTTACCGTTAAAGGCAATTCAGGAGTCAATTATTTGTATGCTGCCGGAAATGGGAAAGTTGACCTGCGTGACCTTTCAACCGGCTACACATTTATTACAAGCGACGCTACAAACGATTGTTATATCAACGTTAATAAGGAATTGGATGCAACAATCGGTGGTGTGGGCAACATCTATTACAAAGGCTCTCCCTATAAAGTAACATCCAATATTAGCGGGGCGGGGCAGTTAATACATTTCTGATTAATATGCCCTTGCAAAAATAGCTCTTTGTATTGATGGTTTTCCTGTAAAAATGCACTTGCCTTCTTCTTTTGGATTATCCAAGGAATACATCTGATTATAGCCTTTATCTCATTACGCACTTATCAGGAGACAGAGCGCGAACTTAAGAAAAAACAATAATAGCGCGCGTTTCAATGATAGCACGCGTTTCAAACGCGTGCTACAATAAAAAACAATGAAAAATGCTTCATAAAAATGTTTGAATTTTGTATTGAAAATTTTCATATGCACTCGTCAGACAGAGCGCGAACTCGCGGACGAGTGCGATCAGGGATTATTAAATTTTGGTCGGATTGCAAATCCTGAAAGTAAAACGGAACGGATTAATTAAATCCGTTCCGATGCGCAACAAATAAGGACTGGCGAAATATACGATGCAAAAAGAAACCCCGAAATAATATTCCTGGGTTTCTTTTTTTTCTAAAAGTTTAGTGAACGATTATAGTCCATTAGTTCAGCTTTTGCACTTTTATCGTGAACCTTGTTTTTTCATTTTCAATTATCAGGAAGTACATTCCTTCACTAAAGTTTGCCATTGAATACTGCTTTTGAATTGAATGATCAGTAACAACAATATTATCTTTAAACATTGTTTGTCCAATAACATTCCTTAACTCAAACTGGTATTCACCATCTGCTATTTTTGAACCGGTGACATTTAATTCATCATTCGTAGGATTTGGAAAAACTGAAAGGTTTATTCCATTCGCCGTTTGTGAAATTCCAGTCAAAACATTTACGGTCACTAAAACACTATCAGAATTACTGCATCCGTTTACATCCGTGACAATAACAGTATAAGTTGTCGTTGCAGATGGAGAAGCTATCGGATTATCCACATTGTTTGAGTCTAAACCAATTGATGGTATCCATGAATAGGAGAATGGAGAACTACCCGATGCCGTAGGCAAACCTCCAATAATAGTTGAATATCCCTGATAAATTGCTGAATTGCTACCTGCATCAACTGTTGGTAATTGATTTATAGAAATAGCAATTACAGCTGAATTGCTGCAACCATTGCTATCTGTTCCTATAACAGTGTACGTAATATTTGAAACAGGCGATGCAATTGGATTTGCAATTGAATTGTCACTTAACCAGACATTCGGTGTCCATAAGTAACTATCAGTTCCATTTGCATACAATTGTGTTGATTGATTGGAACAGATAGTATTATTTACTGCTGTAGCAGTAACAATAGGAAGTGGGTTAACAGTTACATTTATTAGTGCTGATGATCCTTTGCATCCATTAGAATCTGTAACGGTAACTGAATAACTTCCTGTAGAATTTACAGAAACATTCTGTGTTGTGTCATTTGTGCTCCATAAATAATTACCGGTAATATCAGATGATAAGGTAACACTACCACCCAAACAAAATATTGTTGCTCCGGCGGCAATTATTGTTGGCTGTGGTAAAGGATTCACAAAAACATTTACAGGTACGGAAACAGCAGAGCAATTATTCGTATCTGTAACAGTGGCAAAATAAGAGCCAGTTGAAGAAGTTGTTATGGATTGACCAATTGAATTGTCATTCCACACATAGCTTGCAGATGCAGGAACGGTCAAAGTTACGCTATCACCAGCGCAAAATGTTGTAGGTCCACTTGAAACAATGGTTGCAGCAGGCAACTGGTTTATTGTGATTGCCACTGTTGCCGAATTGCTGCAACCATTGCTGTCAATACCTATAACCGTGTAAACTGTACTCATGGCAGGTGTGGCAATAGGATTTGCGACAGATTCGTTGTTTAATCCTGAGCCTGGAAGCCATAAATAACTTTCTGCACCATTGGCAGTAAGTGTTGTTGATTGCCCAGCGCAGAAAATGTTATTTGCTGCAAAGGCTGTAACTACCGGAATCGGGTTAACTATTATGCTTTTGGGAATTGAGACACCTGTACATCCATTACTATCCTTAACAGCCACATAGTAACTTCCAGCGGAATTCACTGCAATAGTTTGAGTGGTTTCATTATTATTCCACAGATAATTTACTGCTGTTATATCTGAAGAAAGAAAGGCCGTGTCACCAAAACATAATGATGATGCACTATTAACGGTTATTGTCGGTTGTGGTAAGGGATTCATAACAACATTTACCGGGGATGATAAAGCTGAACATCCACGGGTATCTGTGACTTTTACGTAATAAATACCCGAAGAAGTAACCGTTAATGAATCTGTAACGGTACTATCAGACCATAAATAGGACGAAAAAGTTTGGCTTAAAGTAAGTGAAGTGCTTTGTCCAGCACAAAAATTTAAATTTCCGGTAATGACAGGAGCAGGCACCGAAAATGAAATATTGAGAAATGACGTATCACTTTTCAAACCTTCGGATGAAATATAACATGAGTACATGCCAAAATTGTCTTGCGAAAAATTCGGAATAACTGGGTTTTCCATATTTGAGGAAAATCCATTCGGTCCTTGCCAGTAATAGCGATTATAAAAATCATGATCATTTGTTGAAAGTTTTAAAGTATCTCCCAAACACAAATTTGCATAATAGGAAATTGGTGGAATTTGCGGTTTAGCTTTAGATTTAATTGCACTTGAAAAGTTTTCAGCAATTGTGTTTGTTGCGTAAAAAGTGACATAGTATTTTACAACTGTATCAGATGAAGGTGCATTGACAGAAAAAATTAAACTGTCTTCTTCACCTACTGCCAAATTTCCTATGTAAACAGAATCAACACTCGTAATAAATGGATTGTCAAAAGAAATTTTTGCAAATAAATCTGTACAGGCTGCAGGTCCAATATTTTTAAAAATGACAGTACAATTAGATACTGAATTATTTTCAACAACATGTGGAATACTTGATTTTAAGTTTTGAATATAGTTTAATGAGGGCACAGTATCTACTATACTATATATTGCAGCAAATTCTGGACTGATATTTTGATTAAAAAAGACTAAGGAATCAGAATAAGCTGTCAACTTAATAATATTTGTTGTATCAGTCGTATCAGCCAATAATGCTATACATTGAAATTGAAAACGTTGATTAATTTTAGGTTCAAGATTCAAAGTATATAAAAAATTATTAAAAAAGAGAGAATCATAATCTGGTATAGATTGCATAGCGTTATAATTTATTGCATTTAGTGGTGCATATGCATTATCAATTGCTTTAAATAATAATTTATTCTTTGTCCCAACTTCCGGAAGCATATTAATAGCCTGTTTGAAATGACTACTTAGCAATTCATTTTTAAAAACTATTACTGTACTATCATAAGAATAAATAGCTGAATCCAGCTCGCTTTGAAATAATGAAAGAGAAGGGAAACTACTTATTCCATGCAAAAGATGTCCACTAGTAAAAAATGATGCACCAAGAGCCGGTTGTACCCTGGATTTATTAACGTCAAACCCGGTCAAGGCAATTGATAAGCTATGTCCCAGTTGCATATAAGACCAGAAGTCACCGCCTATTGCTAAGGCTCTAAGAACAGCAGCTAATGGCTCTAGTCCGGTTATTGCAGAGACATCAGAAGCAGTATTAAAAAACGCAACATTCGAAGAAATGATGTTTGAATAATCGCGATGAAGTCCCGAATTAATTTTTGCAATATTAGCATCAGATGTGGCTTGCACTGTCAGTAAATTTGATTGGTTATAATGGTTAGAAAATGTTCCGCTATAACTTAAATTCGTAGCATTATTGTTTGCATAATTAAGTGAAGATTGTGTAGGTTGAACATATTCTTTTTGTAATAATTCAATTGCAGTGATATCTTCAACAATAGGTTTTAAAACATCAAAAAGCACACTAGTATAGGTGTGAGGTGAAAGCTGAAGTTTTGCTATTTCAGCATCAACACCAAGTTTGATAAAATACTTGTCTGAGGGTAATAATGAAACAGTTTCATCAATCACAGATTCCAATTTATCAATTATAATGGACTGTAGATTCTCTATGTAATCCCTTAAAAGAAAATCTAACACAGTATGATTGTTTAAATACTCTTCAGTTTCATCAAAGATAACGATGGAAGATAAAGCTGACTTTAGCAATTCATTTATATCACTTGCGACCTCATCTGATAAACCATCAGCATTAGAATAAAACTGTGTAAGAGCTTTATCTGCCAAATAGAGTCGTCCTGCAGTTTCAATTATTGCAGAATAATTTGTTTGTATATTTTGCCATTGATTTAAGATTGAACTTTGGCTTGCAACATTATAACTTGAGATAGGTTTTTGATAACCTAAAGATGACATAGTTGCTGTCAAACTGGACAACTGGCTTTTGTAGGAGCTAATTTGAGTTAAAAGTGTCGCAGGTACTTTAATAATTCCAACATTTGTACCACTTGTCACGTTGTACATTTTAACTTTGTTTGAATTATTATCCACCGCTTGTAAATCATAATTACCACTTGTCGGAACAGTAATTATAAAACTTCCATCAGATGATGATGATGATGCTGTCCCTTTAATAATAGACGTACCGGCTGTAAAGGCAGTGACTGTTATTCCTCCATAAGGTAACAAATCAATAGTACGAGAAGAAGTATTTACTTTTACATCATTGACATTTCCAGATATTGTAACTGATGGTCCGCTGCTAATCGTAACATCCTGCGAATATGTATTGCACTGACCTAAAGAATTGCACGCTGTCAACTGAACATAATAGCTTCCTGCAGTTGTATAAGTATGGCTTGGATTATGGACAGTTGAAGTGCTTCCATCACCAAAACTCCAACTCCAAGAACTACCTGATCCGCAGCCATAAGTAGAATTGTCTGAAAATGAAGTTGAAGAACCTGCATATCCTGCAGCATAAGTAAAACTTGCCGATACACTGGAGTTAGAAACATAAAGTTGCTGAGATAACGTATTGTTATTTCCTGCACTGTTCTGAACATATAAGGTCGTGGTAAAATATCCCGAACTTGAATAAACATGAGAAGGATTTTGGGAGTAAGAAGAATTTCCGTCTCCAAAAGTCCAGTACCAGTAATTTGGTGCAGGGTTTCCATAAGAACCATCATAAAAATATGATGTCTGCCCTGAGCATCCTGCGGAATAACTAAAGTTAGAAGTTACATAATTTGAAACTCCAGCTGCCTGAGTTACCGTGAAAGTAGCTACATGTGTACCATTTGCATCATAAATCCAAATGTATCCTGTTCTGCTACTGCCTGAGTTGGCTGTTACGCTATATGTAATAGTAGAGCCTGAAGCAGAGGTAACATTTAACCATGATGTGTTTTGGCTTGCGTAAGAATAACTACATGATGATCCTGTAGTAACATATACATTAAAGGTATTGCCCGTACTTGCACTTGCTGTTAGGTTTGATAATGATGGAGTTGTGTACCATCCAGAACATGAGGCAGGACTCGTTACTGTCAGAGTTACTGGATTTGAATAACTCCCACTCGATACAGTTGAAATACATGAGCTACTTTTTGTTCCACAGGCAGGACAAGTTCCGCTTATTGTTGAAACAATAATGTAAATCCGATAGGACCCTGCTCCACCTGATGGATTTATTGAGCCGGCATCCATTGAACCGCTGTTAAAGTAAATATACGCCGTAGCATTACTGTTAACTGTAATGCCGCAATATTTACCAATTACTGAAATAAATGAACCACCAGATGTTTCAAGATCAGCTTCAAAATCAAAGGTGCCGCTTACACCAAGATTTTTTACATAAGTTGATACTGATTCATACGATCCAAGTGTAATTGGATTAGTAAATGAAATTGCTGATGTTAATTGGAAAGATGGTCCTGTAGCACTTGCATAATTGCAAATGAACAAACAGGCGATTGTCGAAATTAAAAAGTAAAGTTTTTTCATAAAATTATGGTTTTTGAGTAAAATAAAAATTAATATTGATCATGATTCTAAATTTGCAAAATACTTTGTATGATGCAAACGGAATTGACGCATTTCCCTGAAACTGTCACATTCCGATTTTTTAAGTAACTTTTACTATTCTTACATTTTTTTAAACATGGGGTATTTATCCTGTTCCTGCAGATTAAATGTTCATTAAAATTTATCTTTATTTTGATTCATTTCTCTATACCTTTATATATTATGATTGCAAGTCGCCTCGATATATGGCCGCTGATCTCCTGGCTTTGTTGCTCTATACTGGATTCACCATTATCCGGTTTTTGTGAGCTGCTTATATGCTTGCCATGAACACCTTTCTGTTTTTTGAATTTACTTTTGACTAATAAACGAGACAGTTACTAAAACTTGCTTAGAAAACCATATTTATTTACGCAACAAATGTAGTAGTACTTTTACGTATTACGCAATTAATTATTGTTAATTTTTGTTAATTCAGATGAAGTGCTGTTTACAACTTGTTTTTCTGTTTTTTACAAAACTATTAAACAACCAGAAAAAATGCACAACATCTTATGAGATCGCATTAAAAAAATTTTATGATTTTTTTTGTAAATTAATTTTGTAAGAAAGAAATATTTTACTACTTTTGCGCCCTGAAATTTTTTTTATAAAATGACAACTGATTTAAATGAAGAAAAAATAATTACTGCCTATCGGGTATTAATGACTCAGCTTGACGTGGCAAATACTCAGGTCGTAGATATACTAAAAAATGAGATCAAAATTGACACAAGCAGGATGTCGAAGTTTTTAAAAGGTGAAATTAACTTGACTACCAAGGAAACTGAACATCTTGAAACGACCCTACGAGTGAAATTTTATAATTACTTGCAGACAAAATTTAATTCCAAAGTAATCAAACTGCAAGACCAAGGACAGTATGAAGCTGCAAAAAAGAATCTTGAAAGAATTAAAAATGCTTATACGAAGTATAATGCACCTGTGGGTCCAATGGATCTTTTAGCAACCAATTATATAATTCGAAAATCCGAGATGGATTATTTTGATGTATCGAAAAGTTTTTCGGGTAAAGATAATCGCTTGTTGCTTTTCGTTGAAGGTAGAATTTCATCAGGAAAATCTTCAATTCTAAAAGATATTCAAAAAGAACTGAATAAGCGTAATGATTATCGTTGTCTTTATATTGATCTTGAAGAAATATTAGAGGACATGATAAAAGGCAAGGCTAATCTTTCAAGTAACTTTTTAACAATAATTAAATATATAACTGAAGAATGGACAAAGTTTACCGGTATTCAATTTAAAGAAACCCTCACAGAAACTAACTGGATAGATTTATTTAATCTAAACAAGCTTGAAGCTAATTACGGTTTAAAAAAACAAACTCATAATACTATGGTAATCATAGATTCTATAGAGAAACTTCTTTTGCGTGGTATTATTAGTTTTTCGATTATAAATGATTTGATAACAAAAGTATGTACTCGGATTTGTGGTCATCCTAGTAATGATAGAAAAATCTTATTTTCCTTTTCTATTCCTTATTTACCAGATAACATTCCTTGTTCTTCATTAATTAAAAACGAAGGAAGACTCATAAGATGCACAGAATTCAACAATGACGATTTAATAATGCTAAATGAACTGTATGGTTTGAGCGATAGTGATGTAAAAATGAAGTATCCGGAAACATGTTTTATAGCGCATTATTATCGTTATCACCTTGGAGGTTATGTTGATCAAAGTGAATACGATGAAAAATTAACAAAATATAAAGAGATACTGAAAGAGTATTTTATTAGTAATGGAGTAAATAAAGACACGTTGGATAAATCTGATCCTGAAAGAATCATTGGTAAAGGTGGTTCAGAACAATTGCAAACATTAGGACTTAATGGGAAAAAATTAGATTCGACCTATGTAAACATAATTGATAACATATAATTTGACTATGGCAAATACATCATTCTATCAGACAGGGGGAGCGATAATACCGGGTAGTAATGCTTTTTACTTTGAGCGAGAAATTGAAAAAAAAGTTTTTGAGGAGATTGATAGTAAGTGCTCAATAATATCAATTACTGCGCCCCGTCAGACAGGCAAAACAAGCTTGATTTTGTTCCTGCGAGATAAATTAAAAGAAAAATATGATTGTTATTTTCACTCATTCTGGAACCAAGAACCCAAAGTATCTTTAAAAGAAAATGAACTTACTAGTTGGCATTTTGTGCAGACTCTAATTGGTTTAATTCAAAGCACAGATAATGACCTTGACATAGAAAAGTGGTTAGAAAGTGATGAGGTAAAAGAACTATCATGGCAAAAGACAATTATTCAGTTTATTAAAAAGATTAAAAAGGATAAAAAAATAATTTTGTTTTTTGACGAGATAGATTGGAATAAACAATACAAAGACTTTAATCAAAGATTTTATGAGATTTTCTTTTCTTTATTTGAAACGGAATTTCCAAATCTTAGGTTAAGCATCGTGCTTACTTCGGTTTCACCCGTAAGTTCGTTAATATCTGAAACTCCTGGAACTGTAATGAAAATGAAAATGAGTTATTTACAAATTCCAGACTTCACTGTTTCTAAGAAGGTTTATGAACAATGGGAAATTGGATTAAAAGGTCTAAGTATTGAAGCTGAAAAAAAGAGAGAATTATCGGAGAAAGTATTTATATATACGTCTGGACACCCGCGTATTACAGCTGATATTTATAATAAAATTCAAAAGGGAGAAATAAGCGGAGAAAACCAAATAGATGATTATTTTGACGAGATTATTAGAATAATGCAAAGTGGGGAGGACGCATTAAAAGATAATTTTTCCCCAATTTTAAGACATTTAAACACGCCAACTGAGTATATAAGTAAGTTAGGCGATAGAAATGTTGTTAGTATTTATCGGGAAATTATACATGGGGAAATTACAACCGGCATATATCCAGAAATTAGAAAGAATGCATTAATTGTATTGTTTTATGCCGGACTGATCAAATATAATAGTATTGGTGAACCTATCCTCAGAAATGAATTATATAAAAAGGTTTTTGATTTAACATGGATCAATAACATCAATGCGAAATTTGAAAAAAATCTGAAGACATCTAGTCAAAAAAAAGGAGTTACCGGAGAACCGAAAGATTTATTGCCTGAAATATGCCTTATTAATCTTGGAGGTACTATTGGTATGTTTGAAAGAAACCTGGATGGTAAAGAAATGGTAGTTGCACCTGATACCCCAGAAGAAATTCTTTCGAAATATCCTCAAATTCTCGATGTGGCGAATATTACAATTTCATCTTATACACCTGCGAAAGACGGATGCAATATATATCCTGAAGATTGGATCAGAATCGCCGATGAAATATATAGTAAAAGAAATGATGGTTATAAAGGATTCGTTATTCTATCCGGAACAGACTCACTTTCATTTACAGCTTCAGCAGTTGCATTTGCTTTGGGAAGAGTACCCTTCCCTGTGGTTTTTGTAGGAGCTCAGGCAACATCAAAGATGGTACATGGTGACGCGACTATCAATCTGATTAGGGCAATTATGGTAGCAGCGAAAGGGGATCAAATTCCTGAGGTTTGTATATGCTTTGGTAATTATGTTTATCGTGCTGTAAGAGCTGAAAAAAAAGATGATTATAATTTCGACGGTTTTCATTCTACTATTAAACCTCTTGCTTGGATTGCGGAGAACATCGAACTTTCAGAGGATATTATTTTAAAAAAAGAATCAAATTTCATTGATTTAAAAAATAAGTTTGAGTTTAATGTTTTACAAATATCACAATATCCAGGATTTGAAGTTAATTGGTTGTTACAGTTGCTTGAAAAGAAAGAAAACAAAATTAAAGCGGTAGTAATTCAGAGTTTAGGGATAGGAAATCTTACAACCTCATTAAACCATTTGACAGATAAAAAATATGACTATTTGACTGTTATAGGAACATTAGTAAAAGATATGAATATTCCGGTATTAATTACATCAAAATACCCAATAAACCATAAATTCATGGATAAATATGTTACTGCTTTGGCTCCTTTGGAAATAGGAGCTATACATGCTAAGAACATGACTGCTTCTGCAGCACTTGTGAAATTAATGTGGGTATTACCTCAAGTAGATGAAGCAATAAGAAAGGGAGACATTAAAACTGATTCAAAGATGAAAAGCATAAAAGACTTTTTACACAAATCATTTATAGGAGAAATTGATAATTAAAATTAAAATATTATGTCAAATAATTTAAAATTTAATTGCTACGATGAAAGCAATAAAGGAGAAGGTGTTTTAGTAATTTATACTGGTGGCACAATTGGCTCAATGCCAAAGGACAGGGAAGATAAATCCAGCCCACAGGTTGTGATCTCATGGTCAGAGTTTAAAAAGAATACACCCCAACTGAGTGAAAAAACACTCGGCTTTAATGTTGATGCATACACAACACAACCTTTAGATAGTTGTAATATTGGGCCTAAAGAATGGCAGGAAATTGCAAAAGTAATTGCCGAATCATATAATAAATATTTTGGCTTTGTGCTCTTACATGGCACAGACACAATGGTTTACACTGCTTCTGCTTTGAGTTTTATGTTGCGAAATCTCGGAAAACCAGTTATCCTAACTGGAGCACAAGTATCACATACATTTAATGTATGGAATGATTCATTAATGAATATGATTGGCGCGCTAAATATTGCCAATCCAAAATACACTGAAATTCCGATAATACCCGAAGTGTGTATTTTTTTTAATGGCAATTTATTCCGTGGAAATAGGACACATAAGAAAGATGCTTCAAGTTTCTATGCTTATGAAAGTCCGAATTATCCAAAATTGGCTGAATACGGTGAAAGTATTGTCGTTCATAAAAAGACAATAAGGGAAATACCAAAAGGTGATTTTTATTTAAAATCAAGCATGAACACACATGTAGTTTCAGTGTTTTTCTTTCCTGGTATTCAGGATAGCAAAGTGCTTGAAAATATTCTTTCAATTCCAGATTTAAAAGGTGTAGTTTTTCTTGCATATGGAGCCGGTAATATTCCGACTCAAAAAAATATAATGGATCTTGTCAAAAAAACTGCCGACAAAAGAATAATATGTTTTATCGTAACACAGACTGGAGGGGGGCAAACAGTGTTGGGAATGTACGATACATCAGCGAAATTAATAGATGCTGGTGCAATTTCTGGAGTTGATATTTTGCCAGAAACCGCCTTAGTAAAATTGATGCATATATTAGGTGATGAAGATATAAAATACGAAGATGCAATATTAGACGCTCAAAAATCAATCGCAGGAGAAATGAGTCTAAGTATCTATCCAAGTTTTGTCGAAAATAAAGGTAAAATTAGTGGTGAACACAAAAGGGAACGTATTGGTGGATTTACAATAAATAACATTGGAAATAGTCCAGAAACAATAGACAGGGTAATACTAAGATTAAAAAACGGATCAGTGGAAACAGGGAGTCTGGATCATTTACTAATTAGTATTTATCGGGGACTTTCTTCTGAGGACGAACTGAACAAGGCGAATTTTGTTGGTACTTTTAGGCAAATTGAAATAAAGGAAAAAACCGTTTTATTTTATGATATAACAAAGAATATAAGGTCAGTTATTAGCAATGGTAGGGAAAGTTTTACTGTTGTTCTTGAAAATGATGAGGGACAAATAGAATGGGATGGGATGGAGTTGGTAATATTTATTAAAGAATAAACATGGTGATCGGCAGTATATGAGCATAAAAGCAAATAAATTCTCCTATTTATTGATGGAAGGAGAAACTGACATACCAAAGCCAGTTAAAGAGATCATTAATTTCTTTGAAAGAAAGAATATTTGGTTCAATCTTAGCAGAAACGTTGAAGCATTTAGTTGTAGAGATGCTGCTCAAAAAAGAAACAGATTAGGATATGCTAAAATTCCACTTAGAGATGAACTGAAAAGCTATTTTGCCAAAATCAAAAGAAAGAATAAAATAATCTATGTTATTTTTCATTGTCAAGGGGATCAAATAATTGATTGGAAAAAAGTAAAAAAACTTTTTGAACCTGATGATAAAATTGAAAAAATTTCAGAAAATGAATTATTTGGGTTATTTAAAATGGCACGTGGAAAAGTGAATCCATTTACATTAGATCCTTTTTTTATTAAATCTGAATTATTACAGGTTTTTGATAAATCACTTGAAGAAGAAAGAATAGCTCCCTATACAATGATGACCAATGCAGGTGATCTTACATGGGCTGTTGAATTTTATCCAAAAGATATAATTCAAAACATTGGTCATCGCAGAGTAGCAGATATTGTAAAGGAATTTATTAAGCCAATTAAATATAAAATAGGAATACTGACTGGAAATGGTCCTGATTCCGGCATTTATCTATGGAATAAAATTAATGAAAAAATAAGGGAAAAATTAAAAAATAATTTTGCAGGGGATCTTTCTTTTCCAGAAGTAATTGTGCATTCAATTCCAGAAATGGGGCTTTCAATGGAGCTTGATATTAGAGAAAAAGACACATGGGACGTTGTCAATCGAGGAATAAATTCATTATGTGATGCTGAAGCAACAATAATTGCTGTAGCATGTAACACAACGCAGTATTATTCAAAAACAATAAATGAAATTTGTAAGCTTAAAAATGCAGAATTCATTTCTATTCCTAATATCTTAAAAAAATATTTAGTGTCTAATCAAAGCAAACAATTTGCTTTTATCGGTATTAAGCATGTGACAGAGATTAAAGGAGGGTTAAGTGGATTTAGCAATTTGTCTGGTTTTGACATTGAAAAGTTATCTGATTCTGATATACATAAAATATCAGATTTAGGATTTAAGGTTAAGCAGGAAGGTGCAACAGGAGCTGGAATAAATAAACTCAGGGATCTTTTGAATAATATTGTAAAATCTAAAACAATTGTAATTGCTTTGACAGAAATATCTATTTTATTAAGCAAGCAAAAGTATAAAACCAGAAAAGGGAAAATTATAATTGACACACTCGATCTGTTAGCAGAAGCTGTAGTAAATGAATATTTGGAGAAAAGTAAAATAATGATTGATGAAGAACCAGAAGAATTACATATATCTGAATGATGAAATAAAAACAAGTACCGATTGTTCAATATCCATACTAGATAGGGGGTTTTTATTTAGTGAAGGAGTATATGAAGTTGCAATGTGCTATAATGGAAAACCATTTCTGTTTAAAGAACATTTGATGAGATTAGAAAACTCATTAAAACATATCCAAATAAAACAGCCTACTATTGATTTAGAAAAAATTGCACAATTTTTACTTTTAAAAAACAATCTTACAGAAGAAACTTCAACAAAATACATCCAGATAACAAGAGCTGTAGCACTCAGGAAGCATTAGATTCCTGATCAACTTGCAGAACACGCCGTTTTTGTGATGTGTTCGCCTTCTTTTCTTATAAAGTAGCATATTTTACAGGAGCTAATGCAATTACAAAAGAAGATGGACAAAATGTTTCATCAAAACCAATAAGACGAATCAATCAAAATGGTATCAGTAAAGCGATTTCAGAAATGATGATTTCACATTAAGGTCAGGTTGATTTTTTCCAATTAAAAATGTTAAATTACAATATCATTTTTTTTAATTAATCTATGACCAAAATTCAAATAAACTTGCCTTATTCTCTCTCTGTTTTAAAATTTCAAATTCACCATTCTTATAATAACCAATCACTTTGGGAATTTGTCTGCTATTATAACGAGACCACATGCTTAATGTGTATGCACCAACATCATGTATTAATATATAGTCTCCTTCCTCTACAACAGGTAATTCTAAATCCATAGCAATTACATCACCAGAAAAACAAAGCGGACCTGCCACAATATATTTATTGATGTCCCTCCCTCTCTTTAGGTTCCCTTCTTTATCAATAACTGTAATTTGATGATGCCAATCATTAGGATTGTAACATTTCCGCAGAAAAAGGTCTGCTCCAACATGTGCCATAATGATATTGTAATTATTTTCCCTTTTTACATATTCGACTCTTGAAGCTACCCAAGCTGTATTAGCATGAATATACCGTCCAAATTCTGTAATTAATTTGAATTTATCATTGAAAAACTCTTTGAAATTCTCTTGTAACTTTCTTTGATATTCCTTCATTGAAATTGGCGTTTTATCCAGATGATAAGAAACAGGAAGGCCTCCTCCAATGTCGAAAACTTCAATCAAGTTTTTCCTTGATTCTCGTTTTAAATTTTCATTAATTTCGTTAGCGAGATTCAACACCTTTTTAATTCCTTCAATGATTAAAGGAACGGGGCAACCTTGCGAACCAATATGAACGTGAATACCCTTAAGCCATTCATATTTTAGGTAATATTCTACAATCTTTTCTCTATTGTCGTTTATCGGAATTCCAAATTTTGAAATAGCATCAGCAACACTTGTAGATTTTATAGTTCCTGAACCAACCTGAGGATTAATTCTGACTCCAATGGTGCTTGTTGATTTTAAAGTTTTTAAAATGTCATCTATTCTATCAAGTTCAGTAAAAGAATCAGCATTAAGATATACCCCAAGTTTTAATGCGTATTCAATTTCTTCTTTTGTTTTAGAAGGAGAATCAAATACAATCATTTCCGGTGGGAATCCTGCCTTCTCCGCTAAATATAATTCGGGTAAGCTTGCAACTTCCATCCCTACTTCCATTTCTTTTATCCTTGCTAATATTTTAGTCAAAGGGTTCGTCTTTGTAGCAATAGCATGTAAAGTTGTTTTTGGGAACAAATTCTTCAAGTCAGTTATTCGTTCTTTCAAAAAATCCATATCATAAAAAATAATAGCAGTATCTTCCGAAGTAATTAAATTTTCAGTACTTAAAGCCTTTCTAAAAGCAAGGCTCATTTCTTCTTTTGAAAGATTTGATTTCAATAATTCTTCTCTATATGCATTATTCATATTAGTCCCAGAAATACTTTAATATTCTTCAACACTATTTAGCCCCAATAATTTATAAAAAACGACTACAAAAATTATTATTTATTTCACTATTTCCTAACCAATTCTTTCCCCTTTTCCACAATGTAAGTCTCTTCAAGCTCCTTCTTATTTCACTTTCTTTCTATTTCCCTCTATTCAACCTTCTTCCCGAAAGTTTTTTCCAAATACTATGAGCCATGTTTATTTCTTTTTGCGTTAAACCGTAATGCTCTTTTAAAATTATTTGGTTGGTAATTTTCAGCACATCTTCTATGTCGGTTTTGTTGCGTATCAGTTTGTCAATTTGGGGAAGTAAGGAAGCGTTATCAATGTGGTATGGCAGTAAAACTCTTTCCGCTTCGTTTGGCATCAGTTCAAGCACTCCACCGCCGTGGCTGCGTCCGCTAACTTCGGT
Source organism: uncultured Bacteroidota bacterium (assembly GCA_903889915.1). Classification (GTDB taxonomy): domain Bacteria; phylum Bacteroidota; class Bacteroidia; order Bacteroidales; family CG2-30-32-10; genus CAISZK01. The sequence goes on along the minus strand of CAISZK010000385.1, from coordinate 2,013 downwards.
AAATGCAAGCGAAAGCGAGTTGTAATAACTTGCAGTAAGCGCCAGGATGTCGGTTCCGGGATGCACAAACACACGGTGCATGGTGTCGGTGGTGTATGCCTTTGCCTCGTTAATAATAAGCCGCGGATAAAGGTTGTTGCGCCTGATGAAAAGCGCATCTGAAATTTTTAATGAGGGAACCACAAACCAATCATCACGGATACCTGTCTTGTAACCTTTGTGGATATCCAGACTTTCGCCATAAGCGATATATTTCTTAGCCCCGTTGTTGAGCGCGGAATGTTGGCTGCCTGGAAACACCAGAAGATGCGCTTTCGCCTTTGAAAATTTATTTTGCTCCCAGTCTTTCTCAGTAAAAATTGCAGAGGTCACCTGCACGCTTCTGCCAACCATGGGGCGGGCATATTCCTGCAAGTTGTATTCTTCAACCGTGGTCAATGGCACTGTGAAAAAATCGTTGGAGCCGGTTGTAATTCCAACTTCTACATTTGCAAATTTTCCAAGAGTGGGTATTTTTCTTTTCGCGGCAATGTTTTCTAAAAAATCAATTTCATCCTGCTCTAAGAAATAAAAAGTCCACTTATTGGATTTGAAATCAATTTTCTTTTGAGGGCTTTTCAGTCGGGCAATGTCAAGGGTTTTCAGTTGGGCAGCATCACGCAATTCAATATGCTCAATCTTGTGGTCTTTTGTTTCGTTTTTCTCACACAACAACAACACAACTTCCTGCTGAATGTTGGGGAATACAAGCTTTTCAAAAGAAATGATATTGATTTTATTGTAAAATTGTGCAATGAATCTGCGCAACTGCTGTGCAAACGAAACATGCAAAATTTCGGCAGGCAACACAAAACCGATTTTCCCGCCTTTGTTTTTAAGCAGCAATGATGAACCCACAACAAAGGAAACCCAGGCATTGGTGAGTTTTGAATAAGTGAGACCGGCTTTAATAAAAATATCGCCTGCCTCAACCTGCTGCTGCCTGTTGAAAAACTGGTAACGAATGTAAGGGGGATTGCCTACAATTAAATCAAAGCGTTGTAAAGTATTGTTGCAATAGGTGTGGAAATCGGCATTGATGATTTGTTTATTTGCCAAAACTATTGCATCGGCTTTTTCCGCTTCTTCAGCATCAAATTCAACGGCTGTTATTGAATTAAAATTTCTGTTAAGTTCTTTCAATTGTTCTAAAAAAACACCATCGCCACAACTTGGTTCAAGTATATCCAAATCATCGCTGCCATTCATCCCCCAACGCAAAATAAATTCCGCAATAGGCGCAGGGGTGTAAATACCACCTCTTAATTTTTCGGCTGATGCTTCAGTGATCAATTTCATGTTAAGAGGTTTTTTTTCTTTTCAGGTATTTCACTTTTTTCTCAGCGACTTTCAATACTTCATTTGAAATATTTTTCTCGCTCATCAACTGGTAAGCGACGGTGTCGCTAACAAAAGCAATTGTCAAATCTTTAACGCTTACTTTGAAAAACTTTGCAAATTTTTCGATGATTTGTTTTGAAGGCTTGCGGCTGTTCTTTTCAATTTTGCCAAGCATGGAAGTGTCTATTTCCAATGCTTCGGCAACTTCACGCAAGGGCATATTTCGCTCTTCACGAAGTTTTTTTACTGTGTCGCCGAAAGTTTTTTCAGTTTTCATCTTGGACAAATTCAGTCCAAAATTAAACAATAAAATTGAAATGCAAATTATTTTTGGGAAAAAGTTATGAACAGGTATTTCAAAAAACGTCAGTCTATAAAATCATTTTTATTTATGTGATGTCGTGCTTTTATGATTATTTGATGTTCTTCAAACATCAGGTATCCCGGATATTTTTCTTTCTACAATAATCGGATATTCTACAAACATTCCGTTCCCCTGTGTTTTCATTTTCTACAATAATTTGATGTTCTACAAACATCCATTTTCCCGGAACTTTGTTTTACTACAATAATTAGATGTTCTACAAACATCCGCTATCCCTGTGATTCTAATTGCTACAATAATTTGATGTT
>CAISZK010000384.1 GCA_903889915.1 uncultured Bacteroidota bacterium | reverse complement strand
TTCAGTCCACATTGCAAATAACACTTCAACTCCTATCATTTTGACTGTTTTTACTGATGTTTGTACAATGATTGGAGAATGCATCTCCTCAGCCGCCTGAAGAACTGCCTCTAAAGTAAGATCATTGATGATGTTAAATGCTCCAACTCCATAATGATTATTAAATGCATCTTTTAATATTTCCTTAAATGGAACAACTGGCATATTTTAACTCCTTTCCTCGTGCTCAGCTGATGCTACACTCACTTCACCTATAAAAGATACCCAGAAAAAACAAAGCAAACCCTTAAAATCCATATCCTCGTACCTTATTGCTAGGCATTTCAGGATTTCATCCTTCGGGACTGGCTCTGTCGGACAATCTCGCAGCAAGCTGCGGGGAAATTTCCTCTTTTTTGATTATATTTCTCCCTTAACTGGTTGTCCATTTTTTTCGAGGGAAGTTCATGAATCCATATAATAGGGGATGAGGTAATATCTCAAAGAAAGATGATTATTTTTCTAAAACCGAATCAACCTTAGCTTTACGAAAGCGCAGTTCGCAAACCTGATCCCCTTTTGCAATAGTTTTTGGCAAATCTATTGTTGCTCCAAAGGTTTCCGCAATCCCTCGATCACCGCACATGGCAATGTCGCACAATATTTCAATATCTTTATCGCTGCAATTCTGTTTTTTCCATGCATTTACCAGAGGACAGTAGTGAAAATCTACACTTAGAGTTGTGTCAGTACTTTCGATGATATCCATTTCAAATACTTTTTGACCAACAAAACCAAAAAGATTTTTTCTCAGGTTTTTTAAACTATTTGAATTTCCTTTATTGGTCAAATTCGTCCCTTGATAGATACCACATCGATTAATCGCTCTCCTGGCAATAACTTCAAAATTGATACCTTCCTTGTTCGCTTCATCATAAAGTAAATACAACCATAAAGCTCGATGCTCGAACAAATCACGGATGGCTTTTATAAAAGGGAAATTATTTCTTGGAAAGTTGATGATGTTTGACATTTAATTTTTCCTTATACTATGTTGACCAAATAGCGAACAAGGGGGTGGTCGTCCTCTTTTTTAATGGTTATCACTCCCATTTCTATATTCTATACCTTAAAGCAAAAAAGCGCCTTTCACACATTCGCGGAAAGCGCCTCGCCATATCTCAGTTGCCACGAACCTCCAATCTGAACTTATTATCATGTGCTTGCATGCCACTTTTTGTCCTCTATGGCCTCACTCACTAATATCCGAGACATAATGATGTAGTTTAAAATACCGATAGTCTCCCTCAATAGTGTTTTTGGTATCTGGAACAGGTACCGTCAATAATAGTTCTTTAACATTCCAAATATGATCAGTCAATCCAGCTGCCATTCCGGGGGTTTGCGGGAACCATTTTCGATGAGCATCCTCCTTGTTTTCCATACGCAGACTTTTATGTGGATGGATCCAATTGTAATAGGCGTCTTCCCAGATTAGCGCAGCCTCATGGCAATCGATATCTTTGGAGAAGGCCAGGGTCTTGCGGGTCAAACGCGCATTAAAAATACGTGCGGTTAAATTGCTGCGTTCGATGTAAGCGTTACTCTTCCCCAACAAGGCGATTAGTTCGCTCAGTTTTCCCCAAACAGCCTTGAGTTCAATGTTCACCAAGTGTCCACGTTCATCACGATGTTTGATCATCTGCAAATAAAGCCAGTCCTGACCGGGTTTGGGACGAGTAGGGGGGCGACCATGCCCGGAATATTCAGGGACACTTCCGTAGACATTAAGTATCGCATCATCAATTCCTCCCCAACCATCGGAAATCAGCGGAGGTGGAGTATCTGGATGTCCACGCTGTTGGAGCTTTCTCAGAGCGTTTTCGGTGGATGCGGTTTCATTTTTATCAATGCCACGCGCTACGCGCAGACGACTATCCATGTCCAAAAGGGTTGAAACCCAAAACGTGCCGCTTTCATCCGTTTCCGGGTAACTTTTTTTCGCCTTTGTTGCGCACGTATGACCATAACCCGTCTATCTGGGCCCGTTTTACATGGTGTTTCGCCATCAATACATCTTCAACCTGGTCGGTATGTTGGGCTGCTTCCCGGAGCCAGCGTAAAATAGTGTCTTCCTTGATCCCTTTCACCCGCGTCAAGGTGCTGATGCGATTGCCTTCTGCCAGAAGTGCTAGAACCTCCAGAATTTCTTCTTCTTCGGCGTGCTTATAGAAAAAGATCGTCCCTCTGGTCTCGGTGAATGTCTTACTGCATGTTTTGCACTGGTAGCGCTGCACCCCTCGCGGGGTTTTGCCTAGTTTTTTAAGGTTCGGTTTGAGTTGATCACTCTGCAACTTGCCATAATCCGGACAAGCTGCGTTTGGACAGAAATCTTTGGTTTGCGCAAGTTTTGCCATTTTGTCTCCCTCGGGTGTTGCTTGCGCAAATCATACCGGAAAATACATTATTGAGGGAGACTATCAAAATACCAGAAGGATATAAACTCACAATTTGGTTACACAACGGAAGGGGTTGTGTAACCGAAAATCGGACCTTTTAAGCTTTATACCCAGCATTTAGACCAGATTGTAAAAAAAACAGTAGCACCTTCAGTGAAAAGCCTCAGCGAACTATTTTCCGTTTCGTGAGCTTGCCCTCTGATAGATAATTTTACCAAATTGTCCCCCTATATTTCTCGGATTTTACGATAGCAAAACAGCCTTAATGCCTATGCGTAAAAATCATTTCCATTTGGCACGCCTTTCTTAAAGTTGCAAGGGGGTTGAAAGAAAAGACCTTTTTTGGTAAATTTGGAGTTCTTATACTCACCAAAACCAAAAAAGGTCAAAATGGAGTCTAACACAAAAACCTTACTG
>CAISZK010000383.1 GCA_903889915.1 uncultured Bacteroidota bacterium | reverse complement strand
TAATAAAACACAAAAATGCCGCTAAGACACTAAGACATCAAGATACGCAAAGCATTGAAAAGCAAGTTTGTTTTTTTGCGAAACTTCGAGACTTTGAGCCTTCGCGGCAAGACAAAGATGAATAGGAGTGGACTTAAACCCGAAACTTGAAAAGGAGTTATAAAATAGTATAAAAATTAAAGTATTAAAATGGTGTATTGAGGTTAATGATTATATTTTTTAGCCATGAAACAAAATTCCTGTATTGATAAAAGCGGCTTCACGAAGGTGAATTCTACGCAACCCAGCGACTATATTGGCGAAAGCGCCCCAACAAAGGAACTTCGCCGACAATTGGAATTTAATAAGTTTGAGGACATGGGAATGCCCTCATTTTTCAGAGGTCCTCAGGGTGTGGGCAAAAGCATCCTCTCGCAGATAGCTCATTCCATTTCTGCCTATGTTAAAGACCGCATCATTTACCTGGCAATAAATGCCGGGGCTATCCAGGAAAATTTAATTGAAAGTGAACTGTTCGGGCAGATAAGATCGTCGTTCACCGGCGCCGAACACGACAGGTTGGGGTGTTTCAGAAGATGTGAAGAGGGCACATTGTTTATTGACGAAATTGGCTCAATGAGCAAGGCGGTTCAGAATAAAACTCTTACCGCTATCGAAACAAGGGATGTCAAACCCCTGGGCTGTGACGGTACGTTTAAAGTGAATACAAATTTTCATTTTGCCACCAATAGCAATATGCAACAAATGGTGAGCGACGGCACTTTCAGAAGTGATCTTTTGTCGAGGATCAGCGGTTACATTGAATATGTGATCCTGCCGCTGTGCGAACGTAAAGACGATATACCCGCGCTGGTGGATTATTATGTGGAACATTTCAGAAAAGGATATAATCTCCATTTTAAAATTCATATTCACCCCAACTTTTACAATAAGCTTTATAGTTATGATTTCCCGGGCAATGTTCGTGATCTGTGCAAAATTATTCGGACATCAGTTTACAACTTAAAGTTTCTCAGGGAAAAAAGGTATTTGGATGCTGATGATATTGTGTTTCCTTCCTATCTATCAACTTTTCAAAATCCGGTTGTGTTGCCTGTTGGTTACGAAAAAATGACGATGAATGAATTGGCGCTTAACCTGATCATACAGCAACTGGACGAGGCTCAGAAAAGCGCCCTGTTGAATGGCAATAAAATAGTGAATTACCTGCTAGACCTGAACAAACTATACGATGACCTGATTTGCTATGAAATGAAAACAACAGGATGCACAGCCACTGTGGCAAAAATGTTCAATGTTAGCAGGGAAGTTATCAACGCAAGGTTTCCAAAGAGGTCGGCGTAAGACAAGGGACAAATTCCAAATTCCAAATTCCAAGATCCAAATTCCAAGATCCAAATTCCAAGTCACTCCGCTTTGGGGCTTGGAATTTGAGACTTGAGACTTGGGTCTTTTTTTGTGTAAAAAACACATTTTTGTGTAAAATATTGTAGGAAAAAACACATTTTCATTTTCACGATTTTCACAAAACCCTATTTTCGTGCCATTTAACTTTCGGCACAAGACTTGCTTATCCTTTAGCCTCGTGAATTCCAAAAAAGAAAACACAGATTAACAAAAACGTTCTTTATTTCCTGAAATAATTTTTAAGTGAAAAAGATGGTTTGCATTCGCTGAAATGAGAAAAGAAAATTGAAGCGGAACATGAATTTTCCGTTACCTCTCAAAAGTTGCGAGTTCACTCGCAGAAACTGAGAGTTCACTCTCAGAAGTTGAGAGTTCACTCTCAGGAATTGAAAGTTCACTCTCAGAAACTGAGAGTTCACTCTCAAAAGTTGAGAGTTCACTCTCAGGAACTGAAAGTTCACTCTCAGAAACTGAGAGTTCACTCTCAGGAATTGAAAGTTCACTCTCAGAAACTGAGAGTTCACTCTCAGGAACTGAAAGTTCACTCTCAGGAACTGAAAGTTCACTCTCAGAAACTGAAAGGTAGGTCAAAACAGATAAAAAAGCACAAAAATAAAGCAAATGCAAACTGTATGAAACATCAATACAACTACTTAACAAAAAGCAATAAAATAAAGGCAATCCTTCACTTCGCACAAAAGCCCTGTAGAAACGAAGTGAAATAAGGAATAATCATTCTCCGGGGTCAACAAATAAATCAATGAATTATGGCAGACGAAACCAGAATCTCAACAGTTCCTGCAGCATTTAACTCTTATATGCTCAGGACAAACACGCTGCAGCGGACAGTAATCACACCGCCCAGCATTTTAAAGTACACTACCCTTGGCTGGACCTCAGACGAGAGCGATGACTGGAACGATTTTACGGAACGCAGTGTAATTGCATTTGCAATTTACGACGACCCCGACAAAACCGGTCCAGGACCGAGGAAAATTATGAAGGCTCTCATTGCCGAAGTCAGAAAGTATGATAATGACTCAGAAAGTGGTCATCATCTGCTTGATCTTGTGGCAGTTCATGGTACATTGGATGATTGCATTGCTTTCAATGTAAAAAAAGGAACAGTGCTTGCTGTAAGCACCACCCACAGGAGCAATATTCCTGAAAAGAAAATGCCAAAAATAAGTTTGAAAAGCAATGAACAGAGTCAGCAGGTGATCATCTGTGTCAACCCGGAAACCCCCAAATCAAAGAAACTACCCGAAGGTGTGATGGCAGCTATGATGTACCGTTTTGTTGGCACAACCAAACCTGATAAGCTTAGTGAATATGCTTACATTGGCATTTCCAAACGTGGCGAAATAGTAAGCAAGATTGAAGACCCCGGGCTTGAAAGCGACACAAAAATCTATGCATGGTATTATTCACGCTATCTTTACAAAGATGGATCATTGAGTGAGGCTTCATCAATTTTGAAGGTGGAAGTGCTGCTGCCAACGGCGTAGAAAGGGTTGAAGGGTTTGAAGGGTTCAAAGAGTTTGAAGGGTTTGAAGAGTTTGAAGTTGAGTTTGCTCTGAAAAGTAATAAATGCGAAAATTACCACTAAAACACAAAGACACAAAATAACACAAAATACAAGTTTTTAATAAAATACAATTTCGTGAAATTTGGGCTAATTCTTTTTTTAAGGTGCTATGAGACTTTGAAAGTTGTAACTTTGCCCTACTATGGGACAAAAAAAGAAGCAACCGCAGCAAGACCTTCTATATGAGATGGCCAAGATGATGGTTCCACAAGAATTTTTAGAATAT
>CAISZK010000382.1 GCA_903889915.1 uncultured Bacteroidota bacterium | reverse complement strand
TTTGCTGTCCACATATTATTCCCATCGAAGGCTATAGCATAAGGTTCACTTCCGGTTCCTGTATATGTTGTCATCATCCCTGTAGGTGATATTTTTGTTACGCTATTATCACCGGCATTTGCTGTCCACATATTATTCCCATCGAAGGCTATAGCATAAGGTTCACTTCCGGTTCCTGTATATGTTGTCATCATCCCTGTAGGTGATATTTTTGTTACGCTATTATCACCGGCATTTGCTGTCCACATATTCGTCCCGTCAAAAGCAATACCAAATGGATAGCCACCGGTTCCACTATAAGTTGTCATTGTACCAGCAGGTGTTATTTTTGTTACGCTATTATCACCTTCGTTTGCTGTCCACATATTCGTCCCGTCAAAAGCGATATAACATGGAGCATTTCCGGTTCCGGTGTATGTAGCCATTGATCCGGCAGGTGTTATTTTTGTTACGCTATTATCAACTTGATTTACTGTCCACATATTCGTCCCGTCAAAGGCTATTCCCATTGGCTGGATTCCGGTTCCACTATAAGTTGTTATAGTACCTGTGGATGCTATTTTTGATATATTATTATCATCCCAGTTTGTTGTCCACATGTTCGTCCCGTCAAAGGCAATTCCATAAGGTTGATTTCCGGTTCCGGTGTAAGACGTCATCATCACCGGAAGCCATCTGAAAAGCGGAATGTTTGTAGGTCCTTTGTTTATGCCTCCCTCAACTTGTATGTTACCTGCAACATCTAAAGTTTTTGTTGCCGCCAGAGTTGTCAAAGGTTGAGTTGTTCCTACGCCGACATTGCCTGTAGAATCAATGATCATTTGTGTTGTGTTATTGGTCTTGACACGAAATGAAACATTATCAGTTGTGCCAACAAAATTAGTACTGTTAGTGCCTGAATTTCCTGCAATAAGCCAAGCATTATTAGTAAAAGTTCCTGTTGGACCGGTAGCGCCTGTAACTCCCGTCGCTCCGGTAGCTCCGGTTACACAAGTCGTTCCTGCGGCACCTGTTGGTCCTGTTGTTCCTCCTGAACCGCTTGAAGCGGCATAAAGAGCATAAGGAACCGAAAGTAATTGCGTTGTACCCATGTCAACAAACGTTGTTCCTCCGGAGGCATCCAGTTGCACCTGCATCCAATAGTTGCCGCTGCTCCATGCAATGCTGCTAAAAGTGCCTGTAACCGGAGTTCCTGTGCCTATCGCCACAGTGAACAAACCAAACTGGTTGGTTGTCGGAGAAAATATTTCTGAATAAACAATAGCTCCCGACGAGGAAGTCTGATGAATAATGATCTTCAGACCTACCGCATGACTGGCTATTAAATGACCGGAAGCATCGCGGGCGACGGCCTGGTAATTTAATGCCTGCGGCACCTGTGCAGAGGCTGTGAATATTGAGATTTGAAATGTGAAAAGTAGTAGGACTACTAATCTGAGATTTGTTGTTTTCATAGGATTTTATTTTAAGTTATTATTTGTCATTACGTCAATAGTCATTAGTCATTGGTCATTAGTCATTAGCTGCGCGTCATTTACTTCGCGTCATTAATTGTCATTTGCTGCGCTTCATTTACTTCGTGTTATTAATAGTCATTGGTCATTGTGTCATTGGTCAATAGTCAAAAGTCAATAGTCATTTCAAATCAAAAATCTTAAATCTTAAATCACAAATTTTTTAGGTCATTTACTTCGTGTCATTTATAGTCATTAAGTCATTCGTTTTTAAATCTCAAATCAGAAATCTTAAATCAAAAATTTGTTATGGTCATTACTTGAAAATCATTTATTTGTCTTGATCAATGCCTTCAGCTCATCAATTTGCTTTTGCATAAGTTCTATCTTTTTATCATATTCTGATTTAAGATCATCATTTTGCTTTTGTAAAGTTACATTTTTAGTATTCAACTCCTGAACTGCTTTCACCAGCGGAACCACAAAATCGCTATAGCGCAAACTATATAATTCATTAGAATTGGCTGGAATCTGCACGCCACTGAAATTATAGCCCACTGCTTTTGCAGCGCTGTCAACCTGCTGTGCCAGGAAGCCGGTCATTTTGACTTTTTCAATGTCATATTTTTCAGGCCAGCTACCTTTATCTTTATTTGTTCCTTTATACACCATATCATTTTCACGATGAATATTGAGGTTGTAAGTCACCGGGTTTAAAAGGCTTATGAATGCAAGCCCCGGGACATCGGATTTAATATTATCCTTTATTCTTTCATCACTATATGTACTCCATCCAACCTGACCACCAATCCAGGTTACACTCGAATTTCCCAAATCTATAGTATTACTGAAGCCTACTAAATTATCAGCGGCATAACCTATTCCGGTATAATTATTAAGAGTACCATCACTGGGATATGCTATACATCCCAAAGCTGTATTATACGTTCCTGTTGTGTTTAAAGCAAGAGCCTGGTATCCCACTCCTACATTTTGAATTCCTGTGGTGTTGTTTTCAAGCGCTTCAAACCCAATTCCGATATTATCAAATCCTGTGCTGTTTAGTGTAAGCGCATGATATCCACTTGCGATATTTTCATATCCTGTGGTGTTTGAACGAAGCGCCTGATATCCAATAGCAATATTATTACCCCCTGTTGAATTATATAAAAGCGCCTGGAATCCATTTGCAATATTGTTAAATCCTGTAGTATTGTGATAAAGCGCCAAATCTCCTATTGCGATATTTTGAATGCCATTGTCTGATGCGGTTGGTTGATTGGAATATAAGGCTTGATATCCAATAGCAATGTTTTCACTACTCCAATCTGAACCGGTATTAGAATAAGATTGACTAAACAATGCTTCACTGCCAATTGCAATATTCAGGCTTGAATTGGTATTGTTCATAAGTGCATGATAGCCTATTGCCGCATTATTAGTGCTGGTTGTATTGGCAAAAAGTGCACTGATTCCATTTGCGATATTTCTATATCCTGTTGAGTTATTATAAAGTGCAGAATCACCGATTGCAATATTTTGAATACCATTGGTTGTTGCGGTTGGTTGATTGGAATACAATGCCAGATTACCTATTGCAACATTATCGGCATCCCAGTTTGCACCTCCATTATTATAAGACTGGGTAAATAAAGCTTTTGTGCCTATAGCAACATTCTTGTTGCCTGTAGTATTGTTTAAAAGTGTCTGGTATCCATTTGCTAAATTTGCAGTACCGGTAGTATTGGAATAAAGCGCCTGGTTTCCTACAGCAGTATTTTGGATTCCATTTGTTATCGCAGTTGGCTGATTAAGATACAATGCCTGTGCGCCAACAGCCACATTGTCGCTGCTCCATTCATTTCCGCCATTCGCATAGGACTGGCTGTTTAATGCACCGTTGCCAATTGCAATATTATTGCTTGCAGTGGAATTCATGTTAAGCGAATAATATCCATCTGCAGTATTGAAGTTGGCGACAGTATTGTTATAAAGCGCCTGATATCCGTTGGCAACATTCCCAACACCTTCAGTATTGTAATAAAGCGCCCTGTTTCCGTTAGCAACATTGAAGATTCCGGAAGTATTGAAATAAAGCGCCAGATTTCCATTTGCACTATTGTCAGAGCCGGAAGTGTTATTATAAAGTGCATCAAATCCATTTGCAGTATTGTCAACCCCTGTGGAATTGTAAGTAAGCGCCCCGCTTCCATTTGCCGTATTTCCACTGCCTGTAGAATTAGAACCAAGCGCCTGGTAACCGGTTGCTGTATTGTCAGAACCGGTAGAGTTTGTAACCAGCGCCGTATAACCAAAGCCTGTATTGCCTATGCCTATGGTGCTATTACCGGCAAGAACACCAAGGAATGTGGAACCTGCAGGGTCAATTCTGCCTGCCTTGGTGTTATTCACCCTGAAATTGAGAGCAACATTATCGGTAGTACCAATAAAATTTGTTCCATCCACAGTGCCTGCGTTTCCGGTAAGTCCCCATGCATTAGCAGAAGAACCTGTAGGTCCCGTTGCTCCTGTTGTTCCAACCCCCGTAGGACCTGTAACTCCTGCTACACCATTAGCTCCATTAGCGCCTGTTGGTCCGGTTGGGCCTGTTGTTCCTATTGCACCAGTAGCACCATTAGTTCCGGCAACACCTGTATTTCCTGTTATACCTTGAATTCCTTGCGGGCCGGTTGCACCGGTTATTCCATCAATCCCATTCGCACCATCCGCCCCACTGGGTCCTGTCGCACCTGCAACACCAGTCGGTCCGGTTGCACCTGTTGTGCCGGGTGTTCCACTTGATGCTGCATAAAGTGCATAAGGAACTGAAAGAAGTTGGGAAGTTCCCATATCAACATAGCTGCTTCCGCCTGTAACATCTATTTCAACTTTTAGCCAATACTGCCCGGTATTCCAGTTGATAGTGCTGAATGTGCCCGTAACAGGGGTTCCTGTCCCAATGGACAAAGTAAATAAACCAAACTGATTGGTTAATGCTGTTTGGATTTCGGAATAAGCCACTGTACCGGTTGATGAACCGGATAAAACAGATAGTTTTATTCCGACAGATTGATTTGTGATTAAATTGCCGCTTGTGTTTCTCGCCACAGCCTGGTAGTTCAATGCCTGCGGCACCTGTGCCATTGCTGTAATAGTTAAAGTGAATGGTAAGAGTACCACTAACACTTTGAGAAAGTTTGAAAGTTTTTTCATTTGTATAATTGTTTATTTTTTTAATTGATTAATTGTCATTTGCGGAGTCTATCCCGCCTTTGCTGCGCTTCATTTACTTCGTGTCATTAATAGTCATTGGTCATTGTGTCATTGGTCAATAGTCAATAGTCAATAGTCATCTTCGAATCAAAAATCAAAAATCAAAAATCTTAAATTTCTCTTAGCGTCTTTGTGTGCAACTTTGAATAAAATCTTAAATCAGAAATCTCAAATCATAAATCACAAATAACCTCACTTCCTGAAAACACAAAAGCCTTTCTGCTCCATCCGAAGTAAAAAGACTTTTAGTAAAAAATCAACCATGTTTTTCATTGGTTGCCGGTATCATTGTTTATTGATAATTCTGTGAAATTATTCCATGTTTAATCACCTCCGCAAAATCCACCACCAGGTATTCGTTCAATCATCAATATCTTCAGTCATCAAACATGAAGAGGTCATTATTCATTTTTGTTTTGTTTGTTTTTAGCCTAATTTACTCATGCCATCGTTTACAAATAAGGAGTTTTAAATGGTTTGTAACTTCATATCGAAATAATTTGGCGTTTCAAAGATAGTTCAATTTTGGATTGGTTTCAAAATAATTTTCACTTTTCTGCTAATTTGAATAACTATTATGGTGTGCAAGGATGCTAAAAGCAAGACTGGCCTAGGTGTTTCTATATAATGCTTCGGATATATTGCAGTGAGTATTTAATTGTGTTAACCAATGTGAAAATTTCTTTCTTACTATTTATTTTGTTATTTACTCCTAAAATTCCCTTCATTTTTTACCGTTCGTTTAACCAAACCGACCGTTTACTTAATTGTTGACATTTTTTTGAAAATAGGTTTGTAATTTAGCAGGGCGTTTATTGGATGTTGGTTATTGGATATTGGATTTTGGATATTGGATATTGGATTTTGGATATTGGATATTGGATTTTGGATTTTGGAATTTTCTAACCTCTATTAACGGCATAAAATTTTATTTCCTTAACTATTGCGAATGATCAACAACCACTAACAACAAACCACTAACTTCTAATTATACCCAATTATGAGCAGTAAACAAAACCGTGACGCATCCCATTACCATAACGTAAGATGGACACTCCTTTTGCATTTAATAGGCGATAGTAAGCTTATGCAGGAAGTCAAAAAACTAATAACTCTCTGTGCCTATTCCAAAATTCGTACAATTGTCCTTTTTCAGGGCGAAACCGGCACTGGCAAAGCTGTGGCTTCGGCTATCCTTCATTCGCTTTCGGTGAGTGTGACAAATAAAAATATTTATGTCTGCCGCAATTGTGGCGGCTTCACTGAATTCCTTGCCGATAGTGAACTTTTTGGTCACTCTGACAATGCTTTTACCGGGGCGCTGAGAGAAGAGCCGGGTTGTTTTAACCAGGCTAATGGTGGCACCCTGTTTCTTGATGAAATAAATTCACTGCCAATGTCGGTGCAGGTTAAATTGCTTTGTGTTCTTGAAGATGGGGCGGTTCAGCAGGTGGGCAGCGGCAAGGTAAATTATGTGGAGGTAAATGTGCAATTGGCTTCTAATGCCGATCTTAATCAGTTGTGCAAAGCCAACCTTTTCCGTGCCAATCTCTTAAGCAGGATCAATGCAATGACCATTACGCTCCCGCCTTTGCGCAATCGCCCGGAGGACATCCCTGCACTGACGCATGCTTTTTACAGTGAGTATTGCAATATTGCCGGTTTACCGGGCAACATAAAGATACCCCGCGCGGTTATGAACAAGCTGATGGATTATCATTATCCATCCAATATTCGTGAATTACGTGGCATCATCAAAAATGCTGTTATGCAAATGGAATCGCGCAAAGACAACAAAGGTTTGGTTTGTGATGATATACAGTTCAAGCCGCCACAAGTCCCTGACAGGAAAATAATATTTGATCCTACCGGAATGGTGGAAGGTCAGAGTATAGATGAACAGTATTCGAACCACCTGTTATCACTCTACAGACAGGCTGAAGAGTCAGGGCAATCCGTAGATTTTAGCCTGGCCAGATTTAATAAAAATATGAAAGAGGGCGTGCTGAATATATTCAACAATAAAACAAAATCCGCAAGGGCGTTGGATATAAATGTGGGTAAATTCAGGAAATTCTGAAAACCCAAAGGTGAGCCTACTCCGAAAAGTAAAAAAGAAAAGAATACCACGAAAATACCAATACACTTCACCTCGTGGGATAACACTTTTTAAAAGATACTCATTAAAGCTGAAAAATATCCAACAGGGTAAACTACACAAAATAATAAAAAACAGTTCGCCCAATGAGATATTCTGATAATTCAAACAAGGTATAAATTACAAAATTATCCTACGGTGTAACTAGTCTTTCGTGAAATTTAGTGTTTTAGAGTTTTTGTGGTAAAACAGACTTATCGAAGCGGAGTCAAAGGTTAATTTGTTAGTGGATTAACTACATAAAATCAGTCAAAATTTTTCCTGAAAAACAACTTTTTTTCCCATGCGTTTTGCACGATTCGTGCATTTTGCTCTGCATTTTGCACGTTTTTGATTTTCTTCAATTTAGCATAATTCTTATTGTGTGGTAGTTGTAGTTTGGCATTGCTTTTGCCAACAGGGAAGCAACATCAGCTAACGTTCTTTGAATAAATGATCAGACAGGTTTCGCAACATTTCAATCTGTAAATTCAAATCAGATTAAAATGACGAATCGCGAAACAAAACTTCGCAGAGGGACTGAAAAATGCAAAGTAAGCTTACAGAAAATGTTAGCTCGCTAACAATGAGTGTAAGTAAGCTAACAATAAATGTTCGCTTACCAACATTTAGTGTAAGTAAGCCAACAAAAAATGTTGGCTT
>CAISZK010000381.1 GCA_903889915.1 uncultured Bacteroidota bacterium | reverse complement strand
TGTTTTTGACATTGAAAACTTATTCTTATTGAAAACAAAATTTACTGCCAGTACTGTGAAAAAAGAATTAAGTGGCTTTTATTACTGGTATGATTGTGGATATTCAAAAAATATTTTCACAGGGAACAAGAAACATGCATTGGAAAATGCCAACCAACAAGCGAAAGACTTTATGCTAACATCAACTATTTTCCCGAATGAATATCAATCAGGTTGATGATGTAAATACTGCCATAAGCTTTGGGGTTAAGCTGTATGGGTTTGCTTTCGCCCACATCGCCGATAAATCGTTTTCCTCCGGGGCTGAAACATCCATGACCGTTAATATGAGTTGTGCCTGTCCAGTAGGGGCATGTTGGGTCATTGAAATAAGTCAGCCGCCTTTGGTTGGTTGAATCCGAATTCATGATCCACCAGTCGTCGCCGCCTTCGGAGTTACCTTTTTTGGCTTCACGGTTGGTCATCCATACAATATTTTTCCCGTCAGGGGTATAAAAAGCGTGTTCGTTGTAAGGATAATTTTTCGCAGTTGAAGTGAGCTGTGTGATGTTGCCACCCAGCGTATCCATGGTGTAGATCTGGTCGTCCCAAACCCAAAACTGGTTGAAGCAACTAGCAAAAATTATTTTGCTGCCATCGGGCGACCAGCCATAGGCTTCATTGAATGCATCCACACCGCCGGGACGAATGGTTTTGATGTTTGCAAGATGCGGTCCTTTGATGCTGTCGTCAATAAAATCAGCTGTTTTGATGACCCATGTTCCGAACTGGCGTTTGCCGTTAAAAACCTTTACTTTTCCGGTCATTTCAGTCCAAGAGATTTTTTTCCCGTTAGGGGAGAAGAAAGAGAAAATAATGCCGCTGGCGCTGTCGGTTGAGTTGGGCGTATTTGTAAGTTTATAAGCCTTTTTCCCATCCATTGTTATCACCCAAAGATCGCTGTAAGTGCCTATGCCAGGAACGGAATTGCCCGACTTTCCCGGATGGTTTGCTTTTTCAGCAATAAAAACCATGTATTTCCCTGTCGGCTGAAAGTCGGGAGCGCCCATATTCTTGCCGGGCAACGAAGCGTTGTTGCATGTAAGACAGCGTTCATTCAGTCGTTGATTGGCTGCATTGATATTTGCAACATAAATACCGAAATAACCGTTTGATTGCATGGCGTTATAAGCAACAAGCGTGCTGTCGTACCTGCTCCATGTAGCGCCAAATGCGGAATCGCGGAATTTGGTAACAGTTACAACCGGTTTTTGAGCTCTAACATTCTCTACATTCAGGAAAAGACACAAACAAAAGAACATCAGAATTGATAAATTTTTAATAGCTTTTGGCTTGTTCCCATTAAGAATGAGTTTGTGAAGTGAAAGTGTTCGGCTTGCAGGATGGTTTTTCATGATTTGTTCAATATGATTATACCGGGATTTCTTTCAGAATAAATTCCATTAAGTGATAAGATTATTCCGCTCCAAAATTAGCACAAAATAAGGAAAGTTGAAAAAAACTTCAAAACCTGGAAAGTTAGAAGAAAACTTTCCAGGTTAGCATGAATCAATCTTATTATCTTTGCAGCCTTTATTTATTTTCAGTATGATTTCAGTAAACAACCTTTCGATTCACTTTACAGGAACAGATCTTTTTGATGATGTTTCGTTTGTCATTGGCGACAGGGACAGGATAGGACTGGTTGGGAAAAATGGCGCCGGCAAAACTACGCTGATGCGCATTATTGCAGGCACACAGGAACCGGAAAAGGGCAATGTTGTCATACCAGCCGGAACGACCATTGGGTTTCTGCCACAGGAGATCACTTTCATCAATTCGGGCAAGACCGTGCGCGAAGAAGCAATGATGGCTTTTGAGGAAGCGCTGAAAGCTGAAAGCAACATCATCAAACTGACTGCGGAAATTTCAAGCAGAACAGATTTTGAATCGGAAGAATATTACAAATTGCTTCACCGGCTGACAGACGAAAATGAACAATTCGATATGCTGGGCGGGCATAATATGCAGGGCGATATTGAAAAAGTGCTTTACGGATTGGGTTATCTGCAAAGCGATTTTTCACGGCCTATAGCTGAATTCAGCGGTGGTTGGCAGATGCGTGTGGAGCTTGCAAAAATATTGTTGCAAAAACCAAGCGTCATCCTTCTTGATGAGCCGACCAATCATTTGGATATTGAATCTATTCAATGGCTCGAGGATTTCCTGATCAATTATGATGGGGCGATAGTTTTGGTTTCGCACGACAGAGCATTTCTTGATAATGTCACGAAGAGAACCGTTGAAATTTCGCTTGGGAAAATTTATGATTACAAAGCCGCTTACACGCAATATGAACAACTGCGCCTGGAGCGGATAGAACATCAGCTTGCGGCCTACAATAACCAGCAAAAACAAATTGCCGATAGCGAGAAATTCATCAACAGGTTTCGCTACCAGGCAACAAAAGCAAGGCAGGTGCAGTCGAGAATAAAACTGTTGGATAAAATAGACAGGATAGAAGTTGATGAGATTGACACCTCATCAATTTATTTCCGCTTCCCCCCTGCCCCACATGCCGGAAAAGTGATCGTTGAAGCAAATAATGTTTCGAAAAACTATGGCAGTCACCAGGTGTTGCATAACCTGAATTTCCTTATCAACAATGGCGAAAGGATAGCTTTTGTGGGAAAGAACGGCGAAGGGAAAACCACGCTTTCGCGAATCATCATACAGGAACTTGATTTTAAAGGAGAGCTTAAACCAGGGCATAATGTGAAGCTGGGTTACTATGCGCAAAACCAATCAGAATTATTGAATCCCGACAAGACTGTACTGGAGACGATAGATGAGGCTGCTGTTGGAGAGATCAGACCAAGGATAAGAGCCATTCTCGGTTCGTTTTTATTTGACTCGGACGCCATAGATAAAAAAGTGAAAGTGCTTTCAGGTGGCGAGAAATCGAGGCTTGCACTTGCCAAACTTATTTTAAGTCCGGTGAATTTTCTTGTACTGGATGAGCCAACCAATCATCTCGACATGCAGTCGAAAGATATTTTGAAGAAAGCGCTGCTCAGATATGATGGAACTCTGGTGGTTGTTTCGCACGACAGGGACTTCCTGCACGGACTTACTGACCGGGTTTTTGAATTTAAAAATCACATCATCCGCGAATACATCGGCGACATTTATGATTTTTTGAAATCAAGGAAAATTGAATCGCTGCGCGAACTTGAATTATCGAAAAAAAGTTTATCACAAAAAAGCTCAAAGACCGATTCATCCGAACACCAGGTGAACAGAGAGAAGAAGAAACAACTCGATAAAGATCTGCGAAAGATCAAAACGCGTATAGAGAAATCGGAAGAAACAATTTCACAACTTGAAAAAGAAATAGCTGAAATTGATGCCATGCTGATGAATCCTGAAACCTACAAGAACGTCCTTGCGAATAAAGAACTTTATGCCAAATACGAAAAGCTGAAATTGCTTATGGATACTGAAATGAAGCAATGGGAACTGCTGCAGGAAGAGCTGGCGGCTAAAGAAAGTGAGATGGAACTTAATTGAAATTCCAAGATCCAAATTCCAAGATCCAAATTCCAAATTTCAAATTCCAAATTCCAAGATCCAAGATCCAAATTCCAATATCCAAATTCCAAATTCCAAATTTCAAATTTCAAATTTCAAATTTCAAGTTCCAAGATTACAACGGCAATAATTTCCTTTTTTCCCTGATGTTTGATGACAATTCAAAAATCTGTTTTACCTTTGATGCATGATGAACGAGTTTAATCCCGACATAGCGCCTTTTAAAGAATGGCTCCCGGTAAACCACCGGCCTCTCATTGTGAGTGGACCATGCAGCGCAGAAAACAAACAACAGGTTCTTGCAACTGCAAAAGCATTGGTGAAAACCGGTGTTGTAAATGTTTTTCGTGCCGGATTGTGGAAACCAAGAACGCGCCCTGATGCTTTTGAAGGCGTGGGGGCATTAGGATTTCCGTGGCTTCAACAAGTAAAGAAAGAAACCGGTTTGCCTGTGTGTACTGAGGTAGCAACGCCTGAACATGTTGAACAGTGTCTTCAAAATGGCATTGATATATTGTGGATAGGTGCAAGAACAACCGTGAATCCTTTCTCGGTTCAGGAAATTGCTGAAGCATTAAAAGGAGCTGACATACCTGTGATGATAAAGAATCCGGTGAATCCCGATTTGAAATTGTGGATGGGAGCCATCGAAAGACTGAATCAGGCAGGGATCAAGAAAATGATCGCCATTCACAGGGGCTTTTATTCTTTTGAACAGGCACCGTTTCGCAACGATCCTATCTGGGAAATACCAATCGAATTGATGAGGCTCTGTCCAAACCTGCCAATCATTTGCGATCCAAGCCACATTACAGGAAACACATTTCTCATCGAAGCCGTTTGTCAGAAAGCCATGGATCTTGAAATGGACGGCCTGATGATCGAATCGCATATTGATCCGAAAGTTGCTTTATCTGACAAAGAACAACAGGTAACGCCGGCAGAATTAGAGAAACTTGTTGCACAATTGATCATTCGCGACAATATTACTGACAATAATGATTTCCTTGAAAAGCTTAAAGAACTCCGTTTTGAAATAGATAAACTGGATGCCGAATTGATACAACTTCTTTCAAAAAGGATGAGCATTATTGATCAGATAGGATACCACAAAAAAGAAAACAATATTACCATCCTGCAAATAAATCGCTGGAATAACATAGTGAGAGAATGTCTTGAAATGGGCGACAAAGGCGGGCTGAACAGGGAATTCCTTATTCGTTTGCTTCAGATCATCCATGAAGAATCAATACAGCGGCAGACGGAGATTTTTAAGAAGTGATTTTACTTCGTGCCATTTACTTCGTGTCATTAATTGTCATTTGCTGCTCGTAATTTTTAATGACTAATGACTATTGACCAATGACTAATGACTAATGACCAGTTTCCGAACTTCGCTTTGGTAGTTGGCGGAATGAAGAGAATAATGATACAGCCCGCTTTTCAGGATTGAAGAATTAATTTTGATGGAACCATTGGTTGATTCAATTTTCTTTCTGAAAATTATTCTTCCTGTCATATCGGTCAGTTCGAATGCAGCATCACTGCCTGCTGAGGGAATTCTGTAATTGATGGAAGCAATATCTGTAGCAGGATTTGGCATTGGTGATGAAATAAAATATTCAGGAAGATTCTGCTCAGGCACAGCATTGGCGCTATCATACAAAGCATAAACTTTAAAATCATCAAAATAAAATCCGTCCATGGTGTTGTTATTATCGCTGACCATTGAAAACTGAAATAGAACATTATGTCCGACGTAATCATCGAGACCCATTTGTTCCTTCACCCAGTCACCCTGAAAGCCGTCGTATAAAGGCTCACCGATAGCCTGAGAACTACTTCCCGGCTTGGTGTATTTTCCACATAAAGCAGTCCATGTAGCCCCATTGTCAATTGATGCCTGCACCTGTGCATAATCAGTTCCAGGTTCAATTGACCATTTACATTCAAAAGACAGGTAAGCTGATAAGGCATGAACGAGATTTACGGGCACCATCATGCTAATCGTATTGTCATTCGAGTTGGAATAATTTGAATAAGGTGAGTCAGTAATTGAGGTTGGAGGAGAATAGGAAGCTTCTGTTGTAACATCCCATCCTGTGGTATTGGGCCAATTATTGGTATTGTCACAATTGTCTGAGAAAATTAAATAAGATGGACCATAAACTTTCGTGATCGTATCTGAAACACTGTAAAGCCCATTGTCCACCTTCAAAAGATATTTTATTTTATCAC
This sequence comes from uncultured Bacteroidota bacterium, assembly GCA_903889915.1. Lineage (GTDB taxonomy): Bacteria > Bacteroidota > Bacteroidia > Bacteroidales > CG2-30-32-10 > CAISZK01. The sequence continues at coordinate 15,607 of CAISZK010000381.1, read as the reverse complement.
CATTGTGAATGGAAGAATTCAATGTGAAAGAGACAGAGTCTTTTCGGGTTTCAAGCAAAGTCATACCTGAAAAAGCTACGGGATTGCCTACTGTTACAATATTTAGAGTGATTGGTTGAACAGTCACGGTGAATACTGCCGGACTGTCGAGGCCAAGTCTTTCAATGGAAAAATCAAAAAATCCCTGTTGCTGCGAAATATAAACAGGAGAGATGTCAGTGGTTACAGCGTATTTTCCAACCAGTTTTGCAGCCATCAGATTCATTGAAACATTGGTGCTGCAAATAACGGGAATGCGGCTTGCAACAGGCCAGAAACCATCATCAGGCTCGCCGCTTTCGGGAGTCATTGATATTATTTTTGGTTTTGAAACCTGGTAACCGTACATCCAATCATCGGCACTGCCATTGGTGATGTAACCCAATGTCTGATCACAAGTGCCATAAGCAAAATAATTATCCTTTGTCAACAACTGAGCATAAGCCCTGAACAAGGTCGAATCAGGAGTGTAGGTAGAGCCAATATAACCCCACGGGTAAATAAAATCATTGCCAAAAGTGTGGTGGTTTATTGTGATCTTGATCTGATGCTGATTGCAAAAGTCACGTACGATTTGAGATTCACGTTCTGAAAAAGCATAGGCGCCGCGATAAGTATCATCACTTCCGTTTGGAGAAGAACCTGAATTATCATAGCCCCACTCATACCCAAAGTTGCGGTTTATATCAATGCCATAAGAACCATTGCCATTATTCTTTCTGTTCTTTCTCCACATACCTCCACCGGTTGGGTCAGTGGATTCGTTGTAAACATATCCATCAGGATTTACACAAGGGATAAAATACATTTCGGTATTGTCAACAAGATTTTTAATGTCGTTGTTGGTGTTATAATTTTCCAGCAGATAGCAGATGTAATAGAACAATTGCTGCATGCCTGCGCCTTCCCTAGCATGGGTTAAAGCTGTATAAAGAACCTGCGGCTTGTTTTGGGTAACATTTGGATTATTGGAAATACGCACATAATAAAGTGTCCTTCCACCAATGGTAGTTAATGTATCTGCTGATTGTTTTGCAGAAATAAGATTGGGGTATAACTGTGCCAAAGTATCAAGTTTTGCAAGGATTTGCTGATAGGTATAAAATCCACCCATTGTTCCCAAATGAAAACCGGCAGGAATTGGATATTGCGGGGGATCATAACAACCAGCAGACTTCACTTTTTCCTGACTTCCCTGATCAGAAAGAAATCTATCGCGATAAAATTTCTTCACATCATCAATCAGTACAACATATTTTAGTCCTGCATTGCTGACTTTGGTTATTTCCTGTTCCGAAAGGTTAATGATAAAATCATGTTTCTTGTCAAAATAACCATCCTCTGCGGCAATTCCCATAGTCATCAGTTGAACAAGGGTACTTTTATCAGCAGTAATTTTGATCTGCGAATATTTTTCAATTTGAGCAAACGAATGCAGGCAAATAAAGAACAGGAAAAGAATAGAAAAAATGCGCTTCATAATAACAAGTTTTTAATTATTAAAATACCGTTGCAATGACAAAAGAACTGTCAGGAATGCTACGTTTTGATAGCTTTGAAAAGTTTATCAAACTTTTTTCCAACGAAATGATTTGATCAAATGTTTGATATCTTCTTTAATGAATTTTATCACAGGAGCAAGAGAGTCATTGTTTGGTTTAACGTTGAAATAAAGAGCACCTCTGACAAAATTAGTGAGGCTATCTGTGACGAAAAACTGGTAAGTTGAAGCGGCTCCCTCTCCTTCAATTTCGTAAATAATGCCAAATACTTTATGATCTTTGATAACTATGCGCTCATCATCAATATTGTTTGCTTTTGGAATGTGTTTCATGGCCATATTGTAAGCATCTTCCGAATATTTTGCCAGGTTCTTTTTTACAAATTTATAGCTGATATTGATCTTACCGTTGAAGTGAGGAAAATCAATATTCATCCAGTATGGCTCGGCATTTCTATCGGTGTCAGGTCTCACTTTAGCGTAAACAGGATACTCGAAAGTGTAAGGATAAGTTGAATCAAAAAGGATATATTGTTTTTTGGGAAGGTCAATTCTGAAATAGCCTCTTGGTTTAGGAACATAATCACTATCGCCGCCACAAGAAATAAATGATCCTAAACTTATAGCCACAGCAACAAAAAAGAAAAATTTCCTGCCTGTTTTTATGCTTCTTAAATGTTCCATAATATTAATTAAATTTTCTATTCCTTGTTTTTCAGAAAAGCATCCCATCCTTGTGCAGTCAATGGGACCAAAGCTCCACCACGGGCAATGAGATTAACACCATCTTCAGCTTCTGTAATGTGTCCGATGGGAGTTAATCCGGGTATGTTTTTTATCTTTTCATAATCCTGCTGTTTTATTGTCAAAAGCAATTCATAATCTTCACCCCCATTTAAAGCAGCGGTTGTAGGATCAATATTCATTTCTTCAGCCATGGTTGAAGTGGTGATGTCAACAGGAATTTTATCTTCATAGATCATGCAACCTTTCCCGGAAGAATCGCAGATATGCAATATTTCAGAAGCAAGTCCATCAGAAATGTCAATCATGGAAGTAGGTTTTATTCCATGCACTTTAAGCGCTTCAACAATGTCAGTGCGGGCTTCAGGTTTTAATTGTCGTTCCAGAATATAATCATGGCCTGTCAATTCAGGCTGAACCTCCGGGTTTGCCTGAAAAACCAGTTTCTCTCTTTTCAAAAGTAACAGGCCCATATAAGCAGCTCCAAGATCACCGGAAACATAAACAAGTTCATTTAAATTAGCGCCATCTCTGTATGTGATATCTTCTTTATTGGCTCTGCCAACAACAGTGATACTAATAAATAATCCCGAATTACTTGTAGATGTATCACCACCGACAATATCCACTTTATACTTATCACTAGCGAGTTGTATGCCTTCATATAATTCCTCAATTGCTTCTAGGGGAAAACGATTGGATAAAGCTATACTCACTGTGATTTGTTCAGGAGTGCCATTCATAGCAGCAATATCGCTGAAATTAACCACTGCTGCTTTATAACCCAAATGCTTTAAAGGTACGTAAGCAAGATCAAAATGTACACCCTCAATAAGGAGGTCAGTTGAGAGTAAGATTTCACCGGACTCATTGCTGATAACGGCAGCATCATCACCGATGCTTTTTAAAGTTGAAGGATTTACGATCTTAAAATCTCTTGTAAGATGTTTGATAAGGCCAAATTCGCCCAATTCAGCAAGCTCTGTCTTTTTAATATTTTTATTTCTGTACACTTGGCAAAAGTAGCAAATAGATGCTAAATAAAAAAACTGCGGTGTTCAATCATTACGGGTGTTTTTAAAAACAGCCCTTTTCTCATTTGTTCTATGAACATTTTGTACCTTTGCATATTGTTTTGAGGTAATCCAAATTAATATTCCGACTATTTTCAAGGAGTAAAATTGAATTCAAAACAGCCTTATTAAATTTGTTTTAAAGATAATGGAAGACAATAATAAATTATTAAATGACCTCACCCAAAGCGAATATAAATGGGGTTTCACAACCAACATCGAAACTGAATCAGCGCTGAAAGGTTTAAGCGAGGACACCATCAGATTCATTTCTGCCAAAAAAAATGAGCCTGAGTGGATGCTTGAATTCCGGCTTAAATCATATAGAAACTGGCTAACGATGAAGGAACCCACCTGGGCGCATATTCATCATCCACCAATAGACTACCAGGAGATTATTTACTATTCAGCTCCAAAACCAAAGAAAGAGTTAGCGGGGCTTGATGAAGTGGATCCTGAATTGGTGAAGACTTTTGAAAAATTGGGTATATCACTCAATGAGCAAAAAATGCTTACAGGTGTTGCTGTGGATGCTGTGATGGACAGCGTTTCGGTAGCTACAACTTTCAAAGATACGCTTGCTGAAAAAGGAATTATTTTCTGTTCTTTCAGTGAAGCAGTGAGAGAGCATCCTGAATTGGTGAAAAAATATATGGGCAGTGTGGTTCCTTATACTGATAATTTCTTTGCAGCATTGAACTCTGCTGTGTTCAGTGATGGTTCGTTTTGTTACATTCCAAGATGTGTCAGATGCCCTATAGAGCTTTCAACATATTTTCGTATCAATGCAGCAAATACAGGTCAGTTTGAACGTACACTGATCATTGCCGAAGATGATAGTTATGTCAGCTATATGGAAGGATGTACTGCACCGAGAAGGGATGAAAACCAGCTTCACGCAGCCATCGTTGAGATCATTGCTTTGGAGAATGCTGAAGTGAAATATTCAACGGTTCAAAACTGGTACCCTGGAAATAAAGAGGGTCTTGGTGGTGTTTACAATTTTGTTACCAAGCGTGGAATGTGCAAAGGAAATAATTCGAAGATATCATGGACGCAGGTTGAAACCGGATCCTCCATCACATGGAAATATCCAAGCTGCATACTGAGGGGTGATAACTCTGTCGGAGAATTTTATTCTGTGGCAGTGACCAACAATTTTCAACAGGCTGACACAGGAACAAAAATGATGCATATTGGAAAGAACACAAAGAGCACTATTATATCCAAAGGAATTGCAGCAGGGAAAAGCCAAAACAGTTACAGAGGCATGGTAAAGATTGGAAAGAACGCCACCAATTCCCGTAATTTTTCACAATGTGATTCTTTGCTTATGGGTGATAAATGTGGTGCGCACACTTATCCTTACATTGATGTGGGTAATAAATCTTCCATTTCGGAACATGAGGCTACAACTTCAAAAATTTCGGAAGACCAGTTGTTCTATTGTCTGCAAAGAGGCATTGACAAAGAAAGCGCCATTGGTTTAATCGTTAATGGATATGCAAAAGAAGTGTTGAATAAACTACCTATGGAATTTGCAGTGGAAGCACAAAAACTGCTTGCAATAAGCCTTGAAGGAAGTGTTGGGTAAAAATTGTAGAGACGCAATGCATTGCGTCTGTACGTTAATGGATGTAAATCGCAAATCAAAAATCTTAAATCAAAAATCCAGAATAATGTTATCAATAAAAAATCTTAAAGTATCAATAAATGGTAAGAGAATCATCAGTGGGTTCGATCTCGAAGTGAATGCAGGGGAAGTGCATGCTATCATGGGCCCGAATGGCACAGGAAAGAGCACACTGGCCGCTGCAATAGCCGGCAGAGAAAATTATGAAATTACAGAAGGAGAAATAACCTATATGGGGAAGAACCTACTCACCATGCAACCTGAGATCAGGTCGCGTGAAGGAATCTTTCTCGGCTTTCAATATCCGGTTGAAATACCCGGTGTGAGTATCACTAATTTTTTAAAAACAGCAGTTAACGAACACAGGAAATATAAAGGATTGGCTCCACTCACCGCATCAGAGTTCCTGAAACTGATGGATGAAAAAAAGAAAATTGTGGAGTTGAATGCCAAGCTTGACAACCGCTCGGTGAATGAAGGTTTCTCAGGAGGTGAGAAAAAAAAGAATGAGATATTCCAGATGGCAATGCTTAACCCTACCCTTGCCATTCTTGATGAAACTGATTCCGGTCTCGACATTGATGCGCTGCGTATCGTTGCCAACGGAGTGAATAAATTAAGAACCAAAGACAATGCTTACATCATCATTACGCACTATCAGCGCCTGCTTGACTATATTGTTCCTGACTTTGTTCATGTGATGTATGATGGAAGAATAGTAAAATCAGGAAGCAAAGAACTTGCAATTGAACTGGAAGAAAAGGGCTACGACTGGATTAAAGAAGAAGTAGAAAAGATGGAATTATAAAGGCACAAAAAAATGCCGCTAAGACTCTAAGACACTAAGATTCTCAAAGATTAAACAAAAGTTAAAGTCAATAATCCAAAATGGAAAATAAAAAACATATTGTTCTATCAGAGCGTGAAGAAGAGGTTGGGAAAATGATAGTTGATGCTGCATTTAAAGTTCATTCTACTCTGGGACCCGGATTATTGGAAAAAGTTTATGAAATATGTTTTTGTCATGAATTGAAAAAAAAGGGTCTGGAATATAAGAGACAATTGGATATTCCAATAGTTTATGATGGAATTGAATTTCCAGAAGGGTTAAGAATAGATGTTCTTGTTGAAGACCTTGTAATATGTGAACTTAAAGCGGTAGAATTGGTAAATCCAGTTTGGGAAGCTCAAATACTAAGCCACCTGAAATTGACTGGAAAGCATTTAGGTTACTTGATAAACTTTAATGTGCCTTTGATTAAAAATGGGATCAGAAGATTTGTAAATTAAACTTAGCGAATATTTGCGCCTTTGCGCCTTCGCGGCAATTTTTTTATATGGATACAAACTATAACTTAAAAGATAAAATTCTAAGTGTTTTTAATAAAGAAAAAACGCTTCTTAATCAAACTATTTTTCAGCAAGGGCTTAGGGACAAGGCAATCTCTCATTTTGATACGCTTGGTTTTCCTACAATAAAAATGGAAGAATGGAGGTTTACCAATCTTGCTGAATTTTTAAAAACAGATTATTCTCTGATCATGGAAAACAGGGATGCACATGTGGATGTTGAAAAATTCTTCCGCTGCGAAGTAAGGGATCTGGATACTTACACCGCCGTCCTGCTTAACGGATGGTTTATGTACAAGAATTCTCCTCTTACCACCTTGCCTAACGGAACAATTATTGGCAGCCTTTCTCATGCACTTGTTCAATTTCCTGAGCTTGTAAAAAAACATTTTGCCAGTTATGCAGATACGGAAAATGACGCTTTCAATGCATTGAATACAGCTTTTGCACAGGACGGGATATTCATTTATGTTCCCGATCATGTTCAGGTTGACAAGCCCATTCAGATCATCAATATTCTGAACACACAGGAAAGTGTGCTCGTACAGCCAAGAAACCTTGTCATTGCCGGAAAAGGCAGCAAACTCACACTTGTGCATTGTGATGATATTTTTTCAAATGTCCCCACATTCACCAATTCGCTGACAGAAATATTTGTTGATGAAGATGCATCCGTTGATCATTATAAAATGCAAAACAACAACAATCATTCAGCAATGATCGCTACAACGTATTTCCATCAGGAAAGCAACAGTACTGTCTCTACAAATACTATTACATTGAATGGCGGTCTTATCAGGAACAATCTGAACATTGCGATCAACGGCGAAGGTTGCGAATCCAATTTGTATGGGATTTATCTTGTTGATAAAAATCAATTGGTGGACAACCATACTTTTGTTGATCACATCAAACCCGGCTGTACCAGCCGTGAATTGTTCAAAGGTGTTGTTGACAACAAAGCAAAAGCTGTGTTTAGCGGAAAAATACTTGTAAGAAAAGATGCCCAGAAGACAAATGCATTTCAAACAAACCGCAACATACTGCTTACTGATGATGCCACCATCAACACCAAGCCTCACCTGGAAATTTATGCCGATGATGTGAAGTGCAGTCATGGCGCCACTGTTGGGCAACTGGATCCCGAATCCATGTTTTATATGCGTTCACGCGGGATCAGTGAAGAAAGTGCTAGAATGCTGCTGATGTATGCATTTGCCGACGAGGTGATCACCAAGATTTCAATTGATGCATTGCGTGAAAAGATATGCCAGATGGTCAACAAACGCTTGAAAGGCGAGCTTTCCATTTGCGATCAGTGTGTACTGCATTGCATGAATGAAGAACCTATTGTTTTCAATATTGATCTGAGCAAAATTTAAAAATTACCAAAGTGACTATTGATATCAATCATATCCGCGAAGACTTTCCCGCACTACATCAACTGGTGTATAAGCGTCCTCTTGTCTATCTCGATAATGCGGCGACTACACAAAAACCCAAAGTGGTTATTGAAACTTTGGTTGAATATTACAGTAAACAAAATGCCAATATTCACCGTGGAGTTCATTACCTGAGTCAGCAGGCAACCGTTGCTTATGAAGATGCACGTTGTCTTGTTCAGAGTTTTATTCATGCCGCTCATTCGCGTGAGATCATATTTACACGGGGGACTACAGAATCAATAAATCTTATCGCTTCTTCATTCGGGAAAAAATTTATTAAACCGGGTGATGAAATAATTATTTCCGCACTGGAACATCATTCCAACATTGTTCCGTGGCAGATCGCATGTGAGGACAGGCAGGCTATTTTGAGGGTAATTCCTATCAATGAAAATGGCGAAATCATCACAGAGGAATTCGAAAAACTTTTGAATGAAAAGACAAAATTAATTGCCATTGCGCATATCTCAAATTCGCTGGGAACGGTGAATCCTGTGAAAGAATTTATTGAAATTGCTCACAAAAGAAATATTCCTGTGCTGATAGATGGCGCTCAGGCAGTGCCTCATCAGGGCATTGATGTGCAGGAAATGGATTGTGATTTTTATTGTTTCTCCGGTCACAAAATGTATGCTCCTATGGGCGTTGGTATTCTTTATGGAAAAGAAAAGTGGCTCGAAGAACTGCCTCCTTACCAGGGCGGCGGAGAGATGATTAAAGAGGTGACTTTTGAAAAGACAACTTACAACGAACTTCCTTATAAATTTGAAGCAGGCACTCCCAATGTGGGCGATGTGCTGGGACTGGCAAGTGCAATCAAGTACATAGCGGGTCATGGCATGGAAAATATTCATCAGTACGAAAGTTCACTGCTTGATTATGCAACAAAAAAACTATTGGAAATTCAGGGTTTGCGAATCATTGGCAACGCCGGAATAAAAGCGGGAGTTATTTCATTTCTTGTGGGCAAGATACATCCTTATGATTTGGGAACCATCCTCGATAAGCTTGGAATTGCTGTGAGAACAGGGCATCATTGTGCACAACCGGTGATGGACAGATATGATATTCCGGGAACGGTGCGTGCTTCATTTGCCATGTACAACACCATGGAGGAAATTGATGTGCTGGTTGAAGGAGTGAAGAAAGCGAAAGCGATGCTTGAGTAATATAGAAGATAGATAATAGAAAATAGAAAAATTAAAATAGCCGCAAAGACGTTAAGACGCAAATTTTCGCAAAGCGATAAAACAATTAAAAATTCTTAGTGTATCTTTGAGACTTTGCGCCTTAGAGGCAAAAGAAGAAGAATATGAAGATTGAAGAAATAGAACAGGAAATAATTAACGAGTTTGAGCACTTCTATGAGTGGATTGACAAATATGATTATCTGATAGAGTTGGGAAAATCGCTGCCATTGATTGACCCCGCTTACAAGACAAATAATTATTTAATTACCGGTTGCCAGTCGCAGGTATGGCTGCATGCCGAGATGGAAGGAGATAAAATTATTTTCAAAGCCGACAGCGATGCAATCATTACTAAAGGTATAGTAGGTCTGCTGATACGTACGCTTTCGGGGCAAACACCCGACGATATTATCAATGCCAAACTTGAGTTTATTGATAAGATAGGTCTGCGTGACCACCTCTCTCCTACCCGCTCCAACGGACTTACTTCAATGTATAAGCAAATGAAACTTTATGCACTTGCGTTTAAAACAAAAATGAGTCAATAGTCAATAGTCATTAGTCAATAGTCATTGGTCATTGGTCATTGGTCAATGGTCAGCGCAATGACTAATGACAAATGACCAATGACATTAAATAGAAATTATGTCAGAAAAAAATAATCTCCTCGAATTGGAAGGCAAGATCGTGGATGCGATAAAAACCATTTATGATCCTGAAATACCTGTAAGCATTTATGCTTTGGGTTTGATCTATAACATCAGCATTGACGAGCAGAAAGTGGCGCATATAACCATGACCGTTACAGCGCCCAATTGTCCGGAAGCGGAATCGTTGCCTGTGGAAGTTCATGATAAGGTGAAAGAAATTGAAGGCATTTCGGATGTTGAGATCATCATGACTTTCGACCCTCCCTGGAACCCCGATTTGATGAGCGATGAAGCTAAGCTGGAATTGGGGATGTTGTAAGAGAAATTAGTAATTGGAAATTAGAAAAAATGTTCCATCTTTTGAGGGGTGGAACATTTTTTTTGAATGAATATTGTTTGAAGTCACTCATCAGTAGATGAGCGCCAACATAGAGAAACGAGCCCAATTAAGATCCATCACTGAAAACAAACGTCTTTTAGCATCTGATTGAAACCGTGTGTTCATTTGTTTTTTGACAGCTGAGATTTAATTTATTTGTTGCAATACTGTAACTGTGCTTCCATCTAAAACAAGCAGAATGGTTATATTACCTGCATTATCTATTTTCGCAAGAACCCGCTTTCCATCACTCATTCTTAAAGCATAAAACTGGACTTCATCCGCACTGCTTACCACAACATTATAAATATCGTAGTCACCTGTTGTTATTAGATTGGTATAAGTGTGACCATTCGGGTCAACCTTTAATATTACTGACTGAAAAGCAGCATTTGTTCCAACGATATAATAGAAGTTGAGTGAAGAGGCAAGTTTATTAATGGCAGTTACATTAAAATATGAATATGGCAGTTTGCTAACAACTCCTTGCGGATTATACAATTCATAGACATAATCGCAACCATAACCCACTACTTTATTCTTGCTTTTTATTTTCACTTCTTGCACTGAACAATTAAGTTCAAAAGTGGTTGCTCCATAGTTTTCAAATCCTAAAGGAGATGATGGAATAATTCGACAAATATGTATTAGTGGAGACTCATTCCTGCCGTATATTGAATCATTATCAACATCAGACCACCAATGTGCATCGTGATTATGAATATCCTCAAATCCACCCGAAGCATGACGGTATCTTGCATCATATACCATATTACCAAATTTGTCAACGATAAACGAATAAACCTGATCCCCTGAAGCGGAAAATGTTGAAACAGTAAGGTTGTTTGGGTCGGTTACATTTAATTTTTCGACTTCCTGATTGTAAACGTAATAAATGTTTCCAGCACTATCCTGCTGTATCATTGTGGGGTCAGTGACTGAGACGGGTAATTTACTTCCTTTAAACACTGCACCATCTGATTTCCTTACAAGATAGGTTCCATAGTTCAGAAAAGTAACTGTGAGATAATTATCTGACAAATTACATATACCTGTTGGGGCAAAATCACTTGTTACGGTATCGCCATTTTGATCAATACAGGGTACTTCCACAACATATCCATCAGCAGTAACCTTAAACAATACATTGCAAGAATCATCGTTCACTCCTTTGCCTTTTTTCTTACCACTTGAATTCACAATAAGTAAACTTTTTGCATTCATAATATTCAGAAATTTCAATACCTTGGTGTTGTTATTGTTATTATTGTTATTGTTGTTATTATTGTTATTGTTCTGATTATTATTGTCTTTCTTGCAACTGTTTGAAAGCATTAATAGAGTACTAATTATAATTATTGGATAAATCCAAAGTCTGGTTTTCTTTTTCATGGTTCTCCAATTAAAGGTTAATTTACCATTTATTTATTGTCTGTTTTGATTTTCTTTTCTTCAATGCATGTTAAACAGAAAAATTCTTCCATGTTTTCCTAGGAAGAATTTTTCCGTGATTTTTAGCTCTCTACGTATCTTTGTAAGTTATTGTAGAACAATTTTCTTAACATCAATTGTATTAAGAAGTGGGTCTAAGATGTAAACAAAATAAGTGCCTATGCCAGTCCACGTTGATAGATTTATATTGAACAATTGTTGGTTGATTGATGACTGAAATACAGTTTGCCCTAAAGCATTATTAATTTTCAAAGTATAGCCACTCATTGAACTGTAGTTGCCGGTGTTGATAGTAATATAGGTATTGGCAGGATTAGGATAAATCTTAATAGTGTTAACATTGTTTGGCGGACTGATTCCCGTTAATACAGCATTGATTACTAATGTATCGGTAACACTGATGTAATGGTAAACTGTGTCATAGCTTGTGCATAGTACACCGGTTGTATCATATACGATGGTTGCTACAACAGATGAATTGCTGCAAGAATTGTTGTCGGTATAACTGTATGAAATGTGATGAGTGCCCAAACCTGCAACAGCAGGATGAAAAGTGTTTGCTGTAACTCCAGTACCTGTAAAGGTACCTCCGCTTGGATTGCCTGTAAGTGCCAAAGGTGTTGAGTTGTATTCAATAAAAGCCGGAATGCTGTTAATAGATACTGTCGGCAATGGATTAACTGTTACTGTTAACTGATTTGATGCTACCCCACCACTGCATGAATTGCTGCCATTCACCGATATTTGTGCCGGACCTGAAAATGCAGGGTTCCATGTTACTGTTCCTGTTACACCTGTGCCACTGATTGTACCTGCAGTTGGCGGAGCAATACTCCAATGGTATGCTGTTGCAGCGCTTGCGCCTGCGGTTGTGTAAGTGGTATTGGGGCTGCCCTGACATAATGTTGTCGTACCACTTGGTGTTGCAGCGGTGCCGGTGTGAGCGATCACGGTAATAATTACTGAAGCCGTAACTGCACAACTATTGCCATCGGTAACAGTTACTGTATATGTAGTTGTTGAAGCAGGTGTTGCTATTGGATTTGCAATGATTGAAGAACTAAGGCTTGTTGAATTGCTCCATGCATAAGTTAGCGTGCCTGTTCCACCCGATGCAGTTGGCGAGCCTCCAATTGAAGTATTGCCTCCAAAACAAATGGTATCATTTACTCCTGCATTAGCAATTATTGCAGCAGGCTGCGAAATGGTTACGGTTGTACTTGCTGTAGCGCTCGATCCATCAGTAACCGTGACTGTATATGTGGTTGCCGAAAGTCCCGTTGCAGTTTGCGTGGTTTGCCCATTCGACCAAAGATAGGTGCATGTGGGTACATATCCTGCAGGGTTGGCTGTTGCAGTTGCATTATTTCCTCCATGACAGGCAAGGTCAGTATGTGAAGCAGTAACGCTTACATGATGGTATTCATAAGCTCCCATATCAATATTTCCTCCAAAAACACGTGCTGCACCTGCTAAATCAGTAGCTGGATAAGTAAAGGGATATGAACCAATAGGGTCACCAGTATTTATGCAAGTAGAAGCTGCCTGCAAAGTCCAGTTATACACACCATAATAGTTTGTTGAATCAGTTCCTGTGGAAGGAGCCACAAATAAAGGATTCGCATTGATGTTATTATTGTAGATGCCTGTGTAAAAATTTCCATTTGGATTAATTGATACTTGCCCTCCCTGCACATCGCAATTATAAATATTAGGATCGCTTGGCTCATCGTATAAAAGCACTTGTGAACCAAGTGTAGTAGCCGAATCTCCCCAGAAAATACAATTAAAAAAAGTTGGGTTGCAATTATTAAAACAATACACAGCGCCACCATTAATTGCTTTGTTGTTTGCAAAAGTAACATTGGTAATAGAAGGAGCATTGCCACCATTATATCCATCCAGATAAATGCCACCGCCCAAACCAGTACCTGTAATGGCTGAGTTATTGGTGAAGATATTGTTATCAATAGTGCTAATTTGACCGTATGGGCTGCACCCGATACCTCCACCATTGCGAGCTCGGTTACCTGAAATAACATTATGAGAAATGGAAGCATTTGTACATGTAAAAAGGGAGATACCTCCGCCATCTGTATTTGTATAGTTGTTTGAAATTATATTATTTGAAATTGTGATTGAGCCTCCGGTGCATACTATTCCACCGCCTCCATCACTATCATACATGGTAGCGTTATTTTTAGAAATTGTATTATTTGAAATAGTGACAGTGCCACTGCTACAATTAATTCCACCACCTCCTCCTCCGGCTGCATATCCATTATTGATAGAATTGTTAGAAATAGTATTGTAAGTGAATTGTGCATTCATAACATTTACACAATAAATACCACCGCCAACTGTAGCAGAATTATAAACAATAGTATTATGCGAAATCACAGCATTTGTATCATTTTCCAAATAAATAGCACCTCCACCATAATACCAATTACCTATACTGGTGTTATTAGATAAAAGGTTGTATGTAATTATGGGACTGCAGGCGCTGCAATAAATTGCTCCGCCATCAGCGCCATCATTGCTAGTACCGCCCGATGCAGTACAATTTTCTATGGTGCAATGAGAGATAATGGCTTTATTCCATTTGTAAAAATAAAATGCACCTCCATTGTCGTAAGGAGAAGCATTGTCCTTACCGTATTGTATATTACAATAAATAAATTTGGAAGTGTCGTTGCTTGAAGCAAGTGTGTTAAAACGAATTCCTCCAAAGCCATTCGTAACATCAGAAGCAGTAATATAGATGTTTTGAGAGGCAGTTCCTACTGCTAACACTTGTCCACTTACAATCATTTTTAATTTCAGAGATGTTTGGAAGACAACACTTACTCCGGGATCAATTATAAGTGTTGAACCGCTGGGGATATTAATGCTTCCCATAATATTGTAAGGAGACCCTCCTGTTGTCCAATGACCGCTTACTGTTCCTCCGGGTACTGATGTTTGGGCTGAGGAATTTAACGACCCAAATCCAATGGCAAAAATTGCAATACTTGTTGCAAAAAGTAAATTTTTAATTTTCATTTTTGGTTCTCCTTTATTTAATTAAACAATTGTTATTTTTCTCTACTCTTTAATAGCTTTTAGTCCTACCCCGTTTTTTTATCCGTTGCCCTGAATCCTATACATGCGGAAGGTCTATGGGGTTAATAGGTTACTGTACTCCACTTTTATGTTTTATTACTTAAAAAAAAACTACCACAGCAGGGTCGTTGTGAAACAGTCAAATAGTCTTTTAATCCTTTAAACAGCGTACAGAATAACCATTAACCTTGTCGTAGTCGCCTCTATATATATTGATGGCATTATAGTTCATTGTCCGGGCCCAGGCGCCACTTGCTGTACTTCTCTCTGATGAACTCCAATAGTCGCCGTCGGTTCCGATGCCAACGAATGCACCTTTGTAATTACGATAACCGCCCCCAAGGGCTGAAAAACCGCTGCTATTGCTTGTTCCGTAATTACTTGTCCAGTTTGTAGTTGATTTTAACTTAGCTCCGGCAACCATTTCACCACCTAAATAAGTTGTTAATGTTGTCCATTCGGCATCGGTGGGCAAATGCCAACCTGATGGGCAGACTGTTTTTGCAGTTGCCCAGTTATATAGATACCCATAAGTTGAAACATATTTTATTGAGTCGTTATATGCCCAACATCCACTGCTTGCTTTGTAAGCAAGGTTTTCGGCCATCCAGGTTTGGGTGCCGATAGTTACCGTTTTGTAAACTTTCCAGTCTCGTGAATCAGTTAATGTTCCTGTCACCTGGGCAAATGAATTCATTGCAATAATTGTAATTGCAATTGTCGTCAATAAAAATTTGTTTTTCATTTTCATTTTTGGTTCTCCTTTATTTTAGTTAATCAATTAATATTTTTCTCTACTCTTTTCAACCCGTAGGAATTTTTCCAACGGGTTTAAGGCTTTTCAGTCTTCTCCTTTTTTATATTTATTGCCTATCTCCTTTAATCAAGTTCGTTTTTTTATTATAAGCATTTTAAAATTCCGCATCAAAAATTCAGGAATGATATTCAGTTTTTTCCTGCAACGTAGTTGCAAAATCTTTGTAATAAACGGTTGCAGGAGGAAGCAAAAACAGCGTAGCTGTGACATCTTTCATCTTTTAATCTCT
>CAISZK010000380.1 GCA_903889915.1 uncultured Bacteroidota bacterium | reverse complement strand
AGTCCCGTCACCCATCATGGCAACCAATCTACCCTCTGCCTGCTCTTTTTTGATGTAGTTCATTTTGTCTTCAGGCTTAGCTTCTGCAATAAAATCATCCACGCCTGCTTTTTCTGCAATATATTTTGCTGTCAAAGGATTATCTCCTGTTACCATAACGGTTTTAATACCCATTTTTCGTAGTCGTTCAAAACGTTCATGAATACCTGTTTTAATAATATCCTGTAATTCAATGACGCCAATTATTTTATTATTTTCAGAAACAACCAAAGGTGTACCACCATTTTGGGAAATATTTTTTGTTAAATTTGCTATTTCAAGGGTATATTCGTAACCTGCTTGTATAGCAATCTTTTTTATGGTATCATAAGCCCCTTTTCTGATTTTTGTACCATCAGGCAAATCAATGCCACTGCTACGGGTTTCTGCCGAAAACTTGATAAATTTTGCAGCCTCAATATTTGTAGTTAACTGTTCGGTCTTTTGCTGAGCCAATTCAACAATAGATTTACCCTCAGGGGTCTGGTCGGCATAGGAACTTAAAGCACAACAATTAATAAAATGATTTTCATCTATTCCTTTTGCAGGGTAAAAATTGGTCGCTTTACGATTGCCAACGGTAATTGTGCCTGTTTTATCAAGCAGAACCACATCAATATCGCCAGCAGTTTCAACAGCTTTGCCACTTTTTGTTATCACATTGGCACGTAATGCCCTGTCCATTCCTGCAATACCAATAGCAGAAAGTAAAGCGCCAATTGTGGTAGGAATGAGGCAAACAAAAAGTGAAATATATGCTGATATCGGAATGGCAGTTTTTGCGTAATCTGCAAACGGTGCGAGTGAGGCACACACAATAATAAAGATAAGTGTGAATCCGGCAAGCAGAATAGTGAGCGCGATTTCATTCGGCGTTTTCTGACGGGTAGCACTTTCAACAAGGGCAATCATTTTATCTAAAAAACTTTCACCTTGATTTGTCGTAACTATAACGGTTATTTTATCACTTAATACTTTTGTTCCTCCTGTAACTGAACTTTTGTCTCCCCCTGCTTCACGAATAACAGGAGCGCTTTCACCTGTAATAGCTGATTCGTCAATGGTTGCCAGGCCTTCAATAATTTCACCATCATTAGGAACAGTATCACCTGCTTCACAAAAGAACATATCCCCTTTTCTCAGTTCAGATGAAGGGACGATAACAAATTCGTCAGAAAATGATTTACCCACTTTTAATACTTTTTTTGCCGGCGTTTCTTCTCTTGTTTTACGAAGAGAATCTGCCTGAGCTTTACCTCTCGCTTCGGCAATAGCTTCGGCAAAATTTGCGAAGAGCACTGTTAGAAGGAGAATCAGAAATATTATGAAGTTGTAAATAAATGAACCTTGCGATTTTTCTCCTGCAAGAATCCAGAGACATACACCAAGCATAAACGCTGTTCCTATTTCAACGGTGAACATCACCGGGTTGCGATAAAGAATTTTCGGATTGAGCTTAACGAATGATAGCCTGAGAGCTTCCTTCACCAAAGCCGGTTCAAATAATTTTGATTGTCGTTGCCTTTTCATTTTATTATATTTTTTATTTTAAAAACAATGTGAAATGTTCTGCT
>CAISZK010000379.1 GCA_903889915.1 uncultured Bacteroidota bacterium | reverse complement strand
TACCATGTTGAGCAGACCAGGAAAATGATAAATGGTATCCTGAATGTCCATTTTGCCCACCACGGAGGAGAGATAATAATAATGACCGATATGCCCGCTTCATTCCAGACTGTACCATCACTATTGCTTCCTTTGATCCTCAGGCGGTATGTTCCGGGGCTTACTTTGGTGTAATCAGCATACCGATTATTGGCATCGCGAATGATCCAGTCTTTATCAAAATTTTCAAGCTTGTATGCGTATTTATTTTTTGAAGGATTGGAAAAATCGAGTGAAGAAAATTCAAAAGAAAAGAAGTTATCCTGGTAAGTAAGGAATATAGTATCTCCGTCGTGTATCTCGGTTTTCTGAACCTCGTTGAACTTTTTGAAACTTGTGATCACAATAGGAGGGATGAATTTGTTCTCCCTGATATCTTCAGCATAAAAAGCATTGAAACCATTCATACCTCCAAGAAAAAGCTCTCCATCTCTTGTCTTGAAAGCGGCATTCTGATTGAATTCGCTGCTTTGAACTCCATCTTTCACATCATAGTTAACGAAGGTTTTTGTTTTAAGATTGAATTTCGAAATACCATCGTTGGTTGTGAGCCATAAGTCACCCTCGTTATCTTCAAGGATGCAATAGACCATGTTGTTCGCAAGGCCGTCCTTTTCTGTATAATATTTGAATTTCCCGGTCTTCATGTCAAAACTGTTAAGGCCACCGCCCATGGTACCTATCCAAAGAGTACCTGTATTATCTTCAAGGATTCCAAAAACCCTGTTGCTGCTTAAACTTAGTGTATCGCCTGCAATGTGCTTATAAGTAGTAAACCTTCCGGTGGTCTTATCATATTTGTCAAGGCCATTGTATGTCCCTATCCACACCACTCCATTTAGATCCTCGTAAAGCACGTTGATAATATTATTGCTTATGCTGTATGGATTGTAAGGATTGTACCTGTATGATTTCATCACATCCGTTTTCTTATCATAGCGGTTTAAACCTTTATTGGTGCCTATCCAGATGTAACCTTCTTTGTCCTGCAGCAGGCACCAAACAGTGTTATCACAAAGACTCCTGCCATCGCCGGAATTTTTATTGATGTTCAGTTTTTGATATTTCCCGGCATCTGTCCTTATGAATTCATCAACACCGGCGCCATCAGTACCCAGCCACACATCGCCATCACTGTCGGTGATGATGGCTTTGATTGAATTTCCCGAGATGCTGTTCTTGTCATAAGGGTTGTTTTTGTAAACCTTAAATTTGCCGGTCTTCCTGTTGAAAAAGTTCAACCCGTTGTCAGTTCCAATCCAGATATTGCTGTCGGCATCTTCATGAAAAGCCCAGACAGTATTATTGATTAAACTGTTTTCGTCATTATTCACATGCTGGTAATGCAAAAATTTATAAGAGTTCCTGTTGATCTTGTTGACTCCTTTGTTGGTTGCTATCCATACAACCCCTGATTTATCCTCATAGATAGCGGAGATATTGTCGCTGCTGATACTGTTCTCATCATTCGAAATATTCCTGTAAGTTTTAAAGGTATAATCTTTCCTATCGAGAATGTTCAAACCCTTGTCTCTTGTGCCAACCCACAAAGTACCATAAGTATCTTCGTAAACTGCGCTGATGTGATTGCTGCTGATACTGCCCGGATCATTTGGCTTGTACTGGTATCGTGTGATGGTGTTCTGATTAATTTCAAGTTTGCATAATCCGTTTTCAGTGCCTACCCAGACAAACCCTTCCTCGTCCTCGAAAACTGACAATACAGTGTCGCTGCAAATGCTATTTGAATTTAGCGGCTCATGAAAATAATGCGTGAATTTTTTACTCAGAAGATTGTATCTGTTCAATCCTTTTTCAGAAGCAAACCACACACAGCCCAGCCTGTCTTCCATGATGTCAAAAACTTTATCACTGCTGACTGCATCGTTACTATTGGGGTTGGACGCAAAATGTGTGAACTGACCGGTTTTTGCATCCACAATATTCAATCCTTTTTGAGTGCCAACCCAGATATTTCCATTCGAATCCTGAAAGAGCGACCACACTGTGTCGTTACTCAGGGTTGAACGGTCACCTTCTGCATGTCTGTATTGGGTGAACTTTTGAGCTATCGGATCGTATTTGTTCAGCCCGTCATCAGTGCCTATCCAGATGTTGCCCTGCTTGTCCTGGTAAAGCGCATGGATCCATTGATTGCTTAGTTCATTATTTTTATCAAAATCGGTGGCTTTATAAACAGTGAATTTATAACCATCAAATTTATTCAGCCCGTCCCATGTGCCGAACCACATGAAGCCTGCATTGTCCTGCATGATGCAGTTGACAGAGTTTACCGAGAGTCCTTTTTCAATCCTGATATTTTCGGAAGTGATCTTGTCAAAACGGAAAGCGTTTTGCTGGGCGTTTAGAATGTGTGAGAATAAAAAAAGAAATGTAAAAAGAAAGAGAAAATGATTAAAGGACCTAATGAAGCAGCGCACGGGTGGGACCGTGAATTGCAATAAACGATAATCAGGCAACCGCTTCATAAATTAAATTCTTAAAACAATTTTCCGCGCAGCGCCATTACTTTTGTTTAGAATGTGAGAACCATCTTTTCAGAAAAAAGTCCTTGTGATTTGGATTGTTTTCATTCGACTTTCTTCGCGATTGCCTCATTCGTTTCCGTGTATCCTTTGTCTGATCCTTTGTGTGCCGTTTGATTGCTTTCTGATATTGTTTCAAAGTTTCATCAGCTTTCTTTGCTTTCATCTGCTCAGATTTCTTCACAGCTTTGTCCGAACTGTTCTGTGCATTGACAACTGTTCCCATTGCAAACAGGAAAACCAGGAGAATAAATATTTTTTTAATTGCTTTCATAACTCACATAAATATGCATTTTCAAATGTAGAACTTTTTTTCCACGTGATTTATTGTGTTGAGAAAATTTTCTTAACAAAAAAAAAGGAAAAGTTCAGGGTTCACCCCGTTGGATTGCATCCTACGGGGTTCAAGGTTCAAAGTTCACCCCGTTGGATTGCATCCTACGGGGTTCAATATTGCGCACTGCCACCTCCAAACGCCACTGCCGCCCCCTCACTATTTTCTATTTTCTATCTTCTATCATCAATTTTCTATCTCCTTCTATTCCTTCACAAACTTCTTCACAGCCATTCCATCTTCAGTTATAGCTTTGATGATATACACCCCACTTGACAGATCACGGATATCAATGGTTGTTTCTTTTTCAGCTTTGCTGATTGTTCTGATAAGTTGCCCCTGGATGTTGAGGATTTGTATTTGGGATTTTTGAGGAAGAGTGATGGAAAGGTCGGTGGTGGCGGGGTTGGGGAAAAGGGAAATAGGGAAAGGGTCATTTAATTCATTATTTCCTGTAATTGTGTTACGACCTAATTTCGCCAAAAAAACATCTCTATTGCCTGTACAATAATTAGTCAATATTATTGAATCAAAAACTTCGATATTACTGTTAAAACCGCCAGTTATATAAACATTTTCCGAATGATCAAGAGCGACAGAATAAGCGTCATTTGCTGACAAACCACGTACAGATTTTCCCCAAATTGCATTTCCACCAGAATCATATTTTGCAACAAAAATGTTTGACATACCCGTTTGTACTAATGTATCATTACCAATAGTTAAAGTGTCACCTTGAAAAGATCCTGTTATGTATGGATTACCAAACCTATCCACAGCGATTGATTTAGGAATATTATAATAACCTTTTCCTCCCACGTTTCTCGCCCATAATACTTCACCATCAGGATTATATTTTGCAATAAATATTTTGCAAGTAGCAGTATCATTATTAATTAAGGCTATAGAATCAAAACTTAAGGTAGAGCTGGTAAAAAAACCAGTAATATAAGAATTATCTTCAGAATCAACTGCTATAGAGTATGATTCATCAAATAGTGGTCCATGTATCCCTTTAGCCCAAAGTACTTTTCCATCAGGATTATATTTTGTGAGAAAAATGTCAGGTGCCATTCCCATTGTATCCATATCAGTTAAAACTATAGAATCAAAAATGATAGGATTGTGAAATCCTCCTGTTACTAAAATGTTCCCATTATTATCTATAGCCAATGAATTATTGCATAACCAGCCACCACCTATTCCCCCAGCATTTTTTGCCCAAATGATATTCCCTGATTCATCATATTTAACAAGAAAAAAACCTGCACTTTGACCTCTGAACAATGTATCTGAGTCAAAAACCACTGTATCTGCATTAAGAGTACCTGTTATATAGACATTTTTTGACGCATCTGTTGCTAATGAAATAATTGTGTAATTATTTTTTGCACTACAATTTCTAACCCAAAGTACATTGCCATTGGAATCATATTTTACAAGAAAATAAATCATGTAAAATGGATTGGAATTTTGTATTGCAATCGAATCAAAATATGTGATGGGGCTGTTGGTATTTCCTACGATGCAAATATTACCAGCAACATCAATAGCAACAGAATTTGCAGATTCATTGTAGTCACCTTTTGCCTTTTTTACCCATACTACATTTCCATAACTATCCCATTTAGCAAGGAATAAATCATAATAAGTGTTTATGGTATCTGAATTTAGAAGATTAAATGAACCGATGTGAAATGTAGGACTGGAGGAATTTCCCGTCATATAGGTATTCCCTGATGCATCAACTACTAATGAAGTGGTAACATCATTAAGTAAACCACCGGCACTTTTGGCCCACTCCCAATTGGGGGCCTGGGCTATACAGTTAAAGGTGAAAAATGAACTGCAAACAATTTCAAAAAAGAGGATTAGCTTTTTCATTAGCATTAATTTTTTGAAAATAAATAACGCCATAAAATTACACATAAATTTTGTAATCAAATTTCAATCTTAATAAGCTTTTCCAAAGTGAAGAAAACTTTGGAAAAGAGTCCTCGATTTTCAAAGCTATGGCCTGCCACTGCCACTGCTACTGCCACTGCCGCCCCCCCCTCTATTTTCTCTCTCTTCCTATTCCTTCACAAACTTCTTCACCGCCATCCCATCTTCCGTTATAGCCTTGATGATATACACCCCGCTTGACAGATCACGGATATCAATGGTTGTTTCTTTTTCAGCTTTGCTGATTGTTCTGATAAGTTGCCCCTGGATGTTGAGGATTTGTATTTGGGATTTTTGAGGAAGGGTGATGAAAAGGGCGGTGGTGGCGGGGTTGGGGAAAAGGGAAATGGTTGGAAAATTTTGCATTTCCATTAATCCTGTGATTAAACTACTATCTAATTTGGCAAGAAAGATATTGCTATAGCCATCCAAATTTGCTAATGTTGTGGCGCCAAAAACGAGTGTGCCGCTGTTAAAAGTTCCGGCAACATAAATTTTTCCTGCATGATCCATAGCAATAGAATTCGCTGCATCATCACCTGTCCCTCCTACACTCTTTGCCCAAAGGACAGTTCCACTTGTATCAAGTTTTACAACGAATATGTCAGCGCTATCAGTATTTGTCAGCAGAGTTGAATTAAATGGCAGGGTTGGACTATTATAATAACCGGTAATGTAGAGATTTCCGGAAGTATCCAGGGCTATTGAATTAGCAATATCCCAGTGAATGCCTCCAAAACTTTTAGACCAAATCACGTTTCCATTGAGGTTATACTTGGCAAGAAAAATGTCGTAATATCCGGCATTGGCGAGTGAATCGAAGAACGATGTTTTGTGAAAACCTTCACCAGAATCACCAAAATAGCCGGTAATATAATTATTCCCTGAAGCATCAATAGCAACAGAAGTGGGAAAGTCGGAGTTTATTTCTCCTGCACTTTTTGCCCAAAGAAGATTGCCATTGGCACCATATTTTGCAAGAAAAATGTCAATACTAAATGTGGCATTTGTTAAAGTATCGTTCCCGAAAATAATAGAGTTACTTAAAAAGTGACCGGTAACACATGGATTCCCTGCAGTATCAATTGCAACAGAAGTACCCACATCCCAATATGTACCTTTAGCTGTTTTTGCCCATTGAGCATGTCCTCCTGCATCGTATTTTGCAAGGAAATAACTGTACAAATTCGGATTATTTAAAGTGATTGTATCAAACAGTATAGTGCTGCTTCCAAATGACCCTGTAATAAAAATATTTCCTGAAACATCAGTTGCAATTGAATTTGCGTATTCATAATTTGTACCTCCTATGCTTTTTGCCCAAATAACATTGCCGGCGGGATCATATTTTGCAATAAAGATGTCACTATTGCCGGCATTTATTAAGTTTATGGTATCGAAGACGAGCGTGTCAAGATCAAAATGCCCTGTTATGTAGGCATTGCCTGAAACATCAACAGCAACAGAAGTCACAACATCACCGCTTTTTCCACCGGCTCTTTTTGCCCAAATTATATTTCCGTTAGAATTGTATTTTACAAGAAAAAGGTCATCATAACCTGCGCTTACCAGCTTCGTAGTGTCAAAGATGATGGTATCGCTGCTAAAAGTTCCGGCAACAAAAATATTTCCTGAAGCATCAATGGCAATGGAATTGGCGCTTACCTGATTAAAAGGACCTGCATTATAGTTTCTGACAGCTGTTTTTGCCCATAGCCAATCGGGAGTTTGAGCAGAACAATTAAAAGTAAATAAGGAGATCTGAAAACAGAAAATTGCTAAAAAGAGTAGTATTGATTTTTTCATAGCCTGAAGTTTTAAAAAACAAAATTACGTACCAAAATTACAGTAATTATTTTAACAAGGTTATCTGTAAAAAAAATTCAATAAACTTTTCCAGAGTGAAGAAAACTTTGGAAAAGGCAAAAAAAAGTCCGGGTGCAACTTTGAGTCGCACCCGGACTATCCGCATTTATTCTATGCCCTAATGCCTAATGACTATTGACCAATGACTTTTAAATGTTAGCATTGTTCACATCCGACCATGGCCCTGCATTTTCGGGATGTTTGGAATTGTACCAACGCACAAAATACTGAAGGTTGCGACCTACATTGATTGGGTCGAGTTCCAGTTTGAACAACGCTTTTGAATAAAATCCCAAATTGCTGCACTGGCTGGGGCTGATCAAAACTATTCTCTTAACCTGCGATTCATCGGGCACTGAATCCTGGTGTGGCTGATCAATGATCGAATATGCAATTTGCAAACCATCGGCGCCTTTAGGCTTTGATGCCCTTTTGGCTTCGGTGGCAGTTTTGCATGAGCACTTCATGATCCCGCCGCCCAGGTTACGCATGGTGGGGTGGCAACTTTCTTTTATTTCAGGGGACTTTGCTTTCTTTTTTTTCAATCCCGTTTTACGGTCTAATTTTGCCCGAACTTCATCTGTCCATTTGTTTGGAGCTATGTCTCCATAAATGTCCTGAAGATTCAGCCACATATTTTTCTTCAGCGTTTTCAGACTTTCTACAACCAACGGGGTTCGTGTTGATTTTTTATCAGAATAAAGATGCATCAAATTCAGCCATGTGCCCGCCGTGCCCACGGGGCCATAGCTGCCGGTTAAGGATGTTACTTTGGAAGTGGTTATTCCCAGGTCAACTGCATTTGCAGTAATATAAGGGACTTCAATTTCCAGGCCTTTAGCGAATTGTTCAATTGTTTTTACGCCTTCCATTTTTTTGTTTTTTTTAGTTAATATTGTTTTTTGGTAATTAGATGTTCACTTGGGTATGATATAGTATAACAGGAGTACAATACTGTTATGTCAGAATACTGTGTTGTACTCCCAGAGTACAGTACTGTATTCCCGGAGTACAATACTGTATTCCCAGAGTACAATACTGTATTCACAGAGTACAATACTGTATTCCCAGAGTACAGTACTGTATTCTCAGAGTACAATACTGTATTCTCAGAGTACAATACTGTATTCGTAGAGTATAGTACTGTATTCTCAGAGTACAATACTGTATTCCCAGAGTACAGAACTGTATTCTCAGAGTACAATACTGTATTCGTAGAGTACAGCACATTATTGCAAGGCTTAATTGTGCTATTTCTCCAATACATTCTATTAATTTTCTGCTCGTTATCACTATGATTTGAAAAATGTGCAACATTGTGGCCATGCAAAGCAGCAGCATGAGGGTAATTTTGCTCATGAAGAACTGCGATATTATTTGCTAAGGTATTTTTCATTTCAAACTTTGGTTGCAAGACTTCCTTTATTAAAAAAGTTGAGGCAACAAAGGTATGTTTTGATTGTTTTAAGCCCTCTGCACTATTACGGGAAAATGACTATACTATTACCGGACATTAAAGAGGATCTTTTGACTTAGTAAAAAGTTTAAAATGAATTCAACAAAGACATTATTTCATCGAACTACGAACAAAAATACGAATTTATGAACTACGAATCTATTAGCGTTTTCGTACTTCGATGAAATAATCTGGGGCAGTTATTTTGAATGTTTTACTTATAGCGTAATCTATACTCTTCCGGAGTCATTTTCGTGTCTTCTTTAAATTGTCTGTAAAAAAGCGTTTCACT
>CAISZK010000378.1 GCA_903889915.1 uncultured Bacteroidota bacterium | reverse complement strand
TTTATGACTGAAAATTAGAAGTAATGCAAAATGGAAAACAAGAAATGTAAAATGTAAAATGAAGAAAATGTAAAATGTAAAATGATGCGGAATCTGAAACCTTGAACTTTAAACTTTAAACTTTTGAAACCCTTCTCACCGTTCAATGATCATCAAAGAATCCAGCTTATAATTCGCCGTATCCCTCTCAAGATATATGCGCGATTCACCTTTCAGTGTTACCTTTTGCATAATGTTGAAAGTATCGCTTTCAGTGATCACTGATTTGTCAAGCAACAGCGATGCAAGATTGTTGAAATAAACCTGGTTTATCTCGGGGATCAGTTTTCCTTTTTTGTCAAAAGAATATTTAAACCATTTCGGCCTTGGGAGTATGCTTGCAAGAAAAATACTTTCGGCGGGCGACAATTGCGAAGGAAGCTTTTTGAAATAATATTCCGAAGCTTCAAAAATACCATAGATGCCGGGTCCCCATTCAGCCACGTTCAGATACACTTCAAACATCCTGTCGGAAGAACAAAGATTGCCTGTTTGCATAAGCCACACAATGATCAACTCTTCAATCTTGCGTGCCATTGTTTTGTTTTTGTTCAGAAAAACATTCCTCACAAGCTGCATTTCAATGGTACTTCCGCCGCGCACAAAACGTTTTTGTTTGATATCATCAATAAGGGCAAGGCGCAACGAGCCAATATCAAATCCTGAAGTGAAATAATAACCTCCGTTTTCTGATATCAGAACCGATTCTTTCAGATAGGTTGAAATATCACTGAGAACTGTGAATTCCGGGTTGTCATCGCCAACAACAAATGATTTCATTGGGTTGTCATTTTCATAAGCAGTGAAAGTGAAAGGACCGTTTATCATTGCAAAATCAGTCACTCCGTATTTGGTAACCTTAAAATCTTTTCCAGTCAGACTCATATCGAACTTCAATGAATCGGGTTGTTTCATGTCCACAAAAAAATCAATAAAGAGCTTCAGATTGCCTTCGGTTTTTATTCCTTCAAAGTTTGTAAAAAGCCCGTCGGGAAGCGATGAGAAAAAATCCTGCGATGAAAATTCATTATTGATTTTGAATGTAAGTTGTTTTGCCCCGGCGCGTTTATAAAGGAGGTATGGATTCAGCGAAAGCTTGTTGTAAGTAAGAACCGTTGAACTATCCATTTCCACATAGTCAGTCCCGACATTAAATTGAAAATCGAGAGCCGCTTTTTCCATCTTCACATCTTCCAAAGCAATCCTCCGGTGATTGAGAACAAGGCCGGCAACTGAAGCATAGCCGATCAACTGGAACTCTTCATCCTTGTATGTATTCTTGCTTATCCCCACATTGAGTGTGTCGAATGAAAACTTAAGTCCCCATCTTCTTTTGCAAACCGGAATTGAAAATTTTCCAGCGTCGGCATAGAGTTTAAGCCCCAGCGTATGCCTGCTTTTATCAATGTCACCTTCTGCTATCAGCGTCTCTTTCTTTTTATCTTCCTCAATAAAAATTTTCGAACTGAATTTGTCATCATCCATAATGAGACTATTGATCCGCATTGATAGCTGATTGCTGTCGAGGGTTGCTTTGAGAACAAAATCCGTCAGCGAAAACTTCGAAGGAATGGAGTTGAAAATAGCATTCGAAAGCTTGTTCAAACGCATGGAATAATTGCTTTCGGTGCTTACTGTCTTTGGTTTTTTCGATAGCAGAAAATTGAAATTATTGATGGTGTCTTTTGCAAAAAGATTGACTCTTGTCCGTGTCAGTTCCATTCCGCTGATAACTACATTGCCAAATAACAAAGGGAAAAATTTTAAACTTGTACTTAGTGAAGAGCATGAAAACAGTGTGTCTTTTTTGTCAGGTATCAGTTTAATTCCGCTGATATCAATGGTTGTAAAACCTCCGAAATGTGCTTCATCAATTGAAAGTTTTGCAGGATATGTCTTGTTGAATTTTTCTATTTTCCCTTTAACAATGCTGCGGAGAACCATGTTCCGAAAGGAAAAGAACAGGATGAAAAGTAAGACAATAAAAGTTGCAAGGATATAAATTGCCCTTTTGGCAAAACGCTTATTGATGAAGGAAGGCAATTTGATCTTCATGGCAACAAATTAATTGAAGCAAATGTAAAGGAATTTATTTAACCTGGTTTGAGTAAAAAGATTAAATTCAAATTCTGATAAATATTATTTCAGCGAAGAAAAAAAATACGAATTACAAAACCGTTAGCGCTTTCGTAATTCGTATATTCGTAAAGAATTCGTACTTCGATGAAATAATAAAGGAAATCTGTTTGGGGAAAATTCCTTATTTAAAATCCACCAACCACTATGTTCAACTCAACAGGGTTGATTGCCATGATTGGTATCATTGAATCATTAAAAAGGATCTCTTCTTCCCATTGCCCGACAATAAAATTAGGTAATACCTTATCAGGATTAGTCATGATGAGCAACAGATCAGCATCAATTTTTTTAGCGTAATCTTCCACTTGTTTTGGAAAACCACCAGTCTTCTCTGCGTATCTGTCAGTGTGGGTAATTTCATTCTGGTTAAAGAATTTTTTGATCTGTTCCATATTGGCTTTCACCTTCGACTTGCGTTCGCCATCAGAAGCATTCATCCCGTAGATATGCACCACAGATTTGAATTTCCTTGCAATGTGAATAGCCCATTTCACTTTTTGTTTTGATTCCGTAGTATCATCAATGGGCATCATAATATTTTTATAACCTTCCCTGAAACCACGTGTTTGAACAACGATCACGGGAGCAGGTGAACTTTCAATAACCTTAAGAGCATAACTACCGGTTATACGTTGCAATCCCAGCTTACCATGAGTGCCCAGAACAAGAAGGTTTGCGCCGATTTCTTTTGCTACTTCGCCAATGGTAGAAAAAATATTTCCTTCCCTTGCTATATAATCACAAATTATTCCATGCTTTTCAGCAAGCTCATTTGCTTTATTTTCGAGTCTTTCATGAATGGCGCTTCCTGTTAGTTTTTCTTTTTTCAGGTAAGTTTTTGTAGCCTTATCTATCACATGCAAAAGAGTGAGTTTGTAGTTTTGCATTTTGCAAATACCCACTGCATGTTCAATTGCGTATTCAATGACCTCTGTAAAATCAGTAGGTACCATTACTATGCTTTTTCTGTTTTCCATATCAACGAAACATTATTTGAATGATTTATGATGCTGCAAAATTAATGAAATTATTTCTGTTATTTATACGGCATGGGTTAAATTATTGTTATTAGTTCAATGAACATGTTAAGCATTAAAATGAAAGGAATACCGAAATGGCCTTTACTGAATGGATGGAAGCGGAATCTGTAATTAGAGGAGTCACCTGCTTTTCATTTTTGGTATGCACCTCCTAATTCCCAACTCCCCTTAATTCGCAATTAATATTAATTTTGCAGCCGTTTCAAAGTAAAGAAAAATGAAGATTATTGAAGTAACAGATAAAAAAACCATAAAAGATTTTCATAACTTAGCCCGCAGGATCTATAAAGACGATCCTTATTGGGTGTGCCCGCTGGAGCAGGAAATTGAATCTGTATTCAGTCCTGAGAAAAACGTTTTTTTTCAGTATGGAGAAGCAATTCGCTGGATACTGAAATCCGACAAGGGAGAGATGATTGGCAGAGTGGCAGCTTTTATTAATAAAAAGAAAGCTTACAACTATCAACAGCCAACAGGCGGGATGGGCTTTTTTGAATGTGTGAATGATAAAGATGCTGCATTTCTTCTTTTCGACACTTGCAGGGATTGGTTACAAAAAAGGGGAATGGAAGCTATGGACGGTCCTATTAACTTTGGTGAAAACGATCGTTTCTGGGGATTGTTGGTTGAAGGGTTTACACACCCCGGTTATGGCATGCAGTATCATCAAAAATATTATAAAGACCTTTTCGAATCATACGGTTTCAAATTTTATTTTGAGCAGGTAAGCAATCATCTGAACCTGAAAAAACCTTTTCCTGAAAGGTTTTGGAAAATTGCTGAATGGGTCAGCAAGAAAAAAGAATTCTGTTTCGAGCATTTCCGTTTCGAGCAGGCCGAGAAGTATATTGATGATTTGAAACATGTGTATGACACTGCCTGGGCTTATCATGAAAATTTTACTCCGGTTGACAAGAAAGATCTTTACAATACACTTGATACGGCCAGGGATATAATTGAGGAAGAGTTTATCTGGTTTGCTTATAACGAAGGTGAGCCAATTGCTTTCCTGGTGATGTTTCCCGATATCAATCAAATTCTGAAACACCTGAACGGCAAAATGAATTTGTGGAACAAACTAAAATATGCAAGGCTGGCAAAGAGTAATACAATAACCCGCGCAAGAATAACAATCATGGGGGTTGTTCCCAAGTTTCAAAAGTCAGGAATTGAATCAGCAATTTTCTGGAATCTTGATAAAGTAATGCAAAAGAAACCTCATTACACTGAAATAGAACTTTCGTGGGTTGGCGATTTTAATCCAAAGATGCGCGCCCTGCATGAATCCGTTGGAGCTGTTTTTGCAAAAAGACATATCACCTACAGGAAACTATTCAAAGACGAGAATCAGTTCACCCGCTCAACTATTATTCCGGTTGATACCAAAGAAAAGGCATTGGGGTTGAAGTAGGGGATAGTCAATAGTCAATAGTCATTGGTCATTAGTCATTAGTCATTAGTCATTAGTCAATGGTCAATAGACAATGGTTGTAAGTTAGTTTGGTATAGGGGCTAAGAAGTGGGTTGATTTTTCTCATTCAGGGATCACAAGACCTTTTATTTTATTGACTATCCATAGGCCTTATTTTCCTATACCTTTATATCTTTCTCAACATTATTGCCTCTAATTCCAATTTCTGATTTTTTTTAAGCAAACGTATTTGTAAAACTGTTTATGCTTTTACTAGCAGAAAAGTCGAATTGCGATTGAATCCTAAACGGTGAAAAAAATAATAAACTGCAAAAAAAAATAATGCAGACACAATAATTTTAAAGAAACGACGTTAACCAACCAAAATCATAACACCAATAATTGTAGTTTTTAAAGTGCATCAGTGAAGAGTTAAAAAGAAGCCGGTAATTTTATCTGATATTCAAATGAACAAGCGCCATTTACCCTTTTGGTTATTTATCATTTCAGCGTTTTTTATTCTTGTTGTTCGCAACCTTTTTCGCGATGGAATGTTTATGGATGGGATGATTTATGGCACCGTAGCACATAACCTGGCCAATGGTTTTGGCACTTTCTGGCATCCCTATTTCAGCAAAACTTTAATGACCGCTTTTCATGAGCAGCCTCCTTTGTTTTTCGGTATCGAAGCAATATTTTTCAGAATATTCGGTGACAGCATAATTGTCGAGCGCATTTACGGATTGATCATTGCCCTGATCACCATTTCTCTTATCCAAAAACTATGGAAATGCCTGATGCCTCATAGGCCGGAAGAAAATCTAAGTTGGCTTGCTGTATTATTCTGGCTGTGTATTCCTGTATGTTTCTGGTCGTTTTCAAACAACATGGAAGAACCAACAATGGGAATGTTCGATCTGGCGGCCATACTTTACATTTGCAGATCTTGTGTCGAAAATAAGAAAAAGTGGTTCCGATTGTTTATAGCAGCAACAATGATAATTGCAGCCAGCTTGTGCAAAGGCTTTCAGGGCTTGTTTCCACTGGCCGGTGTTTTCTTTTTCTGGGTTGTTTTCAGAAATATTTCCTTCAGGCAAATGGTTACACGTAGCTTGTTCCTGCTGATTGTTGTTGCAATTTTCTACGGAATAATTTTATTAAAGGAAAGAGTGCGTCTCAGCTATGTGTTGTATTTCCATAACCAGCTTGTCCCTGCTTTTACACATCCCGGTGAAACACATTCTGACCATTTTACTATTGTCGAACAATTATTTTTCGAACTTATTCCTGTCTTCATTCTTACTTTCGGAATTGGTATTTTTATGAAAATAAAAAAGAGCAAACCGGCAACCGATCTCAACATCCGGCGTGCTTCCATTTGGCTTTTTCTTATTGGTTTTTCAGGAACATTGCCCTTGATGCTTACAATGAAACAGTCGGGATTTTATACAGTAACAGCTATGCCTTATTTTGCTGCCGGATTCGCAGTTCTTTTGGCGCCTTTTATTTCAAATCTCATTGAACAATTAAAGATAGATTCTGCAAATTTTTTTACCTTTACGAGGGTATCATGGCTTGTACTTTATGCTGCAATAATTTTCACAATAGTTACGATCATTTATTTACCAAAGCGCGACGTGAGAATGTTGCATGATGTTTATTGCACAGGGCAGGTAGTTCCAAATGGAAGCATCATCAGTATCTCTGATGAACTATACAACCAGTGGTCTTTGTATGCTTATTATAGCCGATATTTCTACATCAGTTTAGATGCATCAACCATACCACATGAATATTTCTTATCTGAGAAAAACCCTGACAAACCAAAAGTTCCTGTAGGATATAAATTGCTTAAATTACCTACTCAGAGATACGATCTTTATATCCGGGAACAATAGAATTTGCAAGACTTTTAATACGATCTTTTATGATTGGATTTTTGCGTTGGTACATAATAAGGATTGAAATTTTCGGAAGCCAGTTCAATTGTGTTCGCATGTTCATAAAAAGAGAAAAATAATCTCAAATTAAAGTAACCTACAGACAACATCGGAAAAAACAATCCCATTCGTGCTTCGTTCGGTATTAGGTGAACCTATAAGAAGAATTTATTTCGCGCGTTTTGTCTGATGAAAATTAAAAGAATTAATTTTGAACCTTCAAAAATATTAAAGAATGAAAATATTGGGTTTGTCAGGCCTTGCAGCATTACTATTTCTGTGTTCATTTACACTGGTATCCCTTATGCCAAAAGATGATCTTATCATCTGGAGCGCGGATACTAAACTAACATGGGACGACTTCAAACAAAAAGCACCTACAACTACCACCCTTGGCGCTTCTACTGATTCCGGCATTGAACTTAATACCATTTCAACCGATCCGGACATTAAGATCAGCATAAAATCAGTGTTCAATAAAAACAAGTCATGGGTGAAAACAAAGACGGATCATTTGCTGAAGCACGAGCAGCTTCACTTTGATATTGCTGAATTGTATGCCCGCAAAATGCGTAAAGAATTTAAAGAGAAAAAATTTAATTCAAAAACGCTGAAAACAGAAATGACCACAGCCTATAAACAGGAAGTGGCAAAACTTGAGGCCTATCAAAGCAAATATGATAAGGAAACAAACCATTCACGGATACTCGATAAACAAACCCAATGGGAAAAAGATGTCCTGAAAGACCTGCAGGGATTGGAAAGTTATAAAGACACAACTGTTGTACTTACCATGAAATAAAAACAAGTAAAGGTTAAGATTCAAAACTAAAGTTGATGGTCATCTGTTTATTTATGGTAAGGGAAAAGCATTAAATTGAAAAAAAATTTGTCAATACGATTTGAATACCTACATTTGCAGCCATAAAATTTCAGCACGGAGAGGTGGGTGAGTGGCTGAAACCAACAGTTTGCTAAACTGTCGTACTGGTAACCTGGTACCGGGGGTTCGAATCCCCCCTTCTCCGCTGACTTAAAAAAGCCTGAATTTAAACGTTCGGGCTTTTTTTATCACTCAAAAAAAATTGAGTTGTTTAACACTGAAAGACACAAGCGTTAAATTGTTAACAACTTTGTTCGTTCTTAGAATATTTTAACACATTTTTATTGGTTGATTATCCATCATTGCTTATTTTTGCATCGAAATTCAAACTAAAAAAATATGAGAAGATTAAAACCTATTTTATTTGCTGTCTTGCTGATAACGGGATTTTCCGTATTGGCGCAGAAAAAAGCTACAATCAGCTTCACAGCCAAAGATTACGATTTGGGAAAAGTTAAAGAAGTTGACGGAGTCAAAGCAGGAAAGTTCGAATTTACAAACACTGGTAATGATACACTGAAACTTTTAAGTGTGAATTCCGCGTATGCAAATATCAGCCTTTCCTGGACAAAAACACCTGTTCCCCCAAAAGGCAACGGATTTATCAGCGCAAACTTCAACCCTAAAGGACAACAAGGAATTTTCCAAAGAGAAATTAATGTTGTTTCCAATGACCAGGATCAGCCACGCCTTACTCTAATGTTAAAAGGCGAAGTTGAGCCACGCCCAAAAACAGAAGCTGATGATTACCCAAATCCAATTGGTAATCTTAGATTCAACACAAGTCAGGTTGCATTCAACAATATCAACAACACTGACACCAAAACTGACACTTTAAAAGTTTACAATGACTGGACAAAGCCAATGTCAATTACATTTACAGCTTTGCCGGAGTACATCAAATGTAAAGCTGTACCGGAAAATTTAAATCCTAAAAAGAAAGGTTATATTCTGGTAACTTATGATGCAGGAAAACGCAAGGATTTTGGATTTCTTAATGACAGGTTTGCTATTACCACCAATGATAGTGCACAGGCTGAAAAAAATCTGAACGTCACTGCTAATATTGTTGAGGATTTTTCAAAAATGACTCCTGAGCAATTGCTGAATGCTGCAAAGATCAAATTTGAAAGTGAAACTTTTAATTTTGATACAATCACAGAAGGCAAGCCGGTTGAAACAGATTTCAAATTCAGCAATGTTGGGAACGATGACCTTTTCATCCGAAAGGTCAAAGGCAGTTGAGGCTGCACTGCGTCCAATGCGGACAAAACTCAATTGAAAAAAGGTGAAGGTTCATTCATTCATGTAACAGTTCAGACAAACGGTAAATCAGGCAGTATTCAAAAAACAGTTACTGTCACAACCAATGATCCAAAACAATCAACAGTTATTTTAAACGTAAAAGGTTTTGTAAAAAAAGCTGCTGATAAAACTACAACAACAGAGCCAGGCACAAAACCAAACACACCCTTATTAACTCCTCAACATTAAATGGAATTAAGCTAAAAATATAAAAATCCTGCTGCATGCAGGATTTTTTTTTGATTTTAAAAAGTAACAACTATAACACCCGACAAGAAATTAAAAGTTATGAAACGATTATCATTTATTATTTTTTCAGTTATACTGTCATGCAGCCTCACTGTTTCAGCGCAGAAAAAGGCAGCAATCAATTTTAAATTCAAAGAATTCGATTTTGGAAAAATAAGGGAGGCTGATGGCGCCAAATCTGTGAAGTTCGAATTTACCAACACTGGCAATGACACACTGAGACTTTTAAATGCAGATGCCGGCTATTCTATAGTTTCACTCTCATGGACTAAAACACCTGTGCCTCCTAATGGCAGTGGTATTATAACGGTTTCTGTTAACCCAAAGAACCAAAAGGGTGCTTTCAGCAAAAACATTACTGTTACTTCAAATGATCCCGACCTGCCTAAAGTTACTTTAAATATAAAAGGTGAAGTACAGCCTAAGGTAAAATCAGAAGCAGACAACTATCCAAATAAAATAGGGAATCTCGGATTTAATACCAGCCTGATTGCGCTTAATAATATCAACAATACTGACAGCAGAACAGACACAGTAAAATTCTTCAATGAATGGGTAAAGCCAATCATTTTTACTTTCACTTCTCTGCCTGAATACATCACGTGCAAAGCTTTTCCTGCTAGCGTAATGCCTGGCAAGAAAGGTTACATTTTGGTTACCTTTGATGCTTCAAAAAGTAAAGAATTTGGTTCTATCAATGACAGGTTTGCAATAACCACAACAGATAGTTTGCAGCCTGTAAAATTCATTTATATCTCAGGCAATATTATTGAGGATTTTTCCAAATGGACACCTGAACAATTAAAGAATGCCCCAAAGATAAGGTTTGAAAAGCAGGTTTATGATTTTGGCACTATTAAATCGGGTGATAAGATTGAATATGATTTTAAGTTTACAAATATTGGGAAAAGTGAACTTGTCATCAGGAACACGAAAGGTTCTTGCGGATGCACTGTAGCAACTGTTGAGAAATTGAAAATTCAACCTGGAGACAGTAGTGTGGTTAAAGTAGTATTTAATTCAGCAGGCAAATCAGGCGAACAACATAAAACTGTTACAATCACATGCAATGATCCATCTAACGCTTCAACTGTTCTTAATATTCAGGGAAAGGTAGAGAAAACAGTAACTCCCGTTGTACAACAAAAACCTATTAAAGAATAGGTTCGGTCAAGTCAAAATCGTAAGCTTAGTTTAGTTTGTGAAATTTAATTAATATCACTTAACAGTTGACTTTTTTTTACTATTTTTGAACACTCAACTATTGTGTTACAATAGAGAGGAAGGAACTGGTGTTCCACCCGGTCTTCAAAACCGGTAGCAGACGGATAAAACCGGCTGTGGCAGGTTCGATTCCTGCCCTCTCTGCAAATCTATAGAAATGAAATTCTATTTTAGCAGAGTATGAATATCAAACCGGAGGCTTTTCAGAGCCTTCCCGCTGTCAGTAAACTTCTCGCATTGCCTGAAGTCAGATCTCTCATTGATCTGTATGGAAAAGAACTGATCACTTTTTCCATCCGCAACTCTATTGATCATTTCAGAACAACAATAAATAAAGGAGGCAATCCACCATCCAATGAACAGATCATTGAGATGGTGAAGGACCTTATTAAGTTATCTTCAGAAAGAAGTTTAAAGAAAGTAGTCAATGCGACAGGAGTCATTATTCATACGAATCTTGGCAGAGCTCCATTTGGCAATGAAATGCTTCAAGACTCTTTTGAAATTTTAAAAGGGTACAATAATCTTGAGTTTGATCTGAAAAGCGGCAAACGCGGTAACCGCAATGACCACGCTTTGGAATTACTTAAATTCCTGACAGGCGCTGAGGATATTTTGATAGTGAATAACAATGCCGCTGCGGTGATGTTAATTTTACGAGCATTTGCAAAGGGTCGTGAAGTAATTGTTTCCCGCGGAGAACTGATTGAAATCGGGGGCTCTTTTAGAATTCCTGAAATCATGGCGGCTTCCGATTGCAAAATGATTGAAGTTGGAACTACAAATAAAACCCGCCCCGAAGATTATAAAAAAGCCATCACTGATCATACTGCTATTCTTTTCAAAGCGCATAAATCCAACTATGTCATTAAGGGATTTACTGAAGAGGTGGGTATTGCAGACATGGTTGAAATTGGGAATAAATCCAACATTCCTGTTTTGTATGATTTGGGTTCAGGGCTTTTGAGAGCGAACAAAAACAAGCTTTTTAAAGAGGAGCCTGATGTCAGACAATCTCTCAAAGACGGTTGCGCTCTGGTTTGTTTTAGCGGTGATAAATTGTTGGGTGGACCACAGGCAGGGATCATTGCCGGCAAAAAAACATTGATCGCAAAATTAAAAAAAGAGCCTATGCTGCGGGCTTTAAGAGTTGGTAAGGTAACACTGGCATTGCTTGAAACCGCCTGCATGTATTATCTCAGCGAGGAAAAACTCGAAGAGAAAAATCTTATTTTTAAAATATTCAACCGTAAACCTGAAGAGATCAAAAAGGCTGCAATTAACCTGCAGAAAGAATTGAAGAAAAATAAAATCACAACCGAAATTGTTGAAAGTATCGGACAATGCGGTGGTGGTACTTTACCTGATGGCGAGATTCCAAGTTATTCCGTGGTCATTAAAAATGAAAGTTCTAATAAAATAAGGTCTGATTTTGCTGAAAGAATGTATTCTGATCTGTTGTTGCATACAAAACCGGTGATGGCTGTGTTGAAAAAAGGAAACATCTATTTTGATCTGCTGACAATTTCTGATGATGAAATTCCTGAACTTGTAAAAACTATTAATGACGTTTATAAAAAAATCACAAATCTTAAATCATAAATCTCAAATTCAGAATCCCTCATGAAGCACTTGATAATGGGCACTGCCGGTCATGTTGACCATGGAAAGACAGCATTGATAAAAGCATTGACGGGTAAAGACTGTGATACACACAAAGAAGAAAAACAAAGAGGTATTACAATCAATCTTGGATTTTCGTATTTGAATTTGCCGGGTGGTGAATCTGTCGGTGTTATTGATGTCCCCGGGCATAAAGATTTTATCATCACCATGGTTGGCGGCGCTTGTGGAATTGATTTTGTAATGCTGGTTATTGCTGCTGACAGCGGTATCATGCCTCAGACAATTGAGCACATAAATATCATCAATTCGCTGGGAGTGAAAAAAGGTATTGTGGCTTTGACAAAAGCTGATCTTGTTGATGAAGAACTTCTGGAAATTGCCAAAATGGAAATCTCAGAATTTCTTGAAAAGACTTCTCTTGAAAACGCACCTGTTATAGCTGTTTCTTCTATAACCGGTAAGGGGATAGATGAATTAAAGTCCGAAATTGAAAAGCTGATTTCGAATATTGAAGAGAAAGAGGAAAGTGGCAATTTCAGGATGTATATTGACAGGATTTTTACTGTGAAGGGTTTTGGAAGTGTGGTTACAGGTTCCGTGATGAGTGGCACAGTAGCAACAGAACAGGAAGTTTTTCTGCTGCCGGGTAACCATCAAAAACTAAGAGTAAGATCTATTGAAAGACATGGAAAGCATGTTGATAAAGTCTTTGCAGGTGACAGGGCTGCAATAAACCTGATTGGTCTAAATGTGGAAGATTTTAAACGCGGGATGATCATTTCTGATAAAAATCTAAAGGAAACTTCAATGTTTGATGCAAGCATTACCTTGTTTGATAATACTGCAATTCTTCCTCTCTGGTCGCAGGTTACTTTTCATAGCGGCACTTTCGAAAGTCTTGCAAAAGTCCATAATCTGAACCTGGATATTTCAGAACAGGGAAAAGAAATTATTGCACAAATTCATCTTGACAGACCGGCTATTCTACTGAATAAAGATAAATTCATTATCAGGAATTCTTCGGGAGATAAGACTCTGGGCGGAGGTTACGTAATAGACCCTTCACCTTTGCATCATAAAAAAAGAACCGTTGTCGTTGCTGAAAATTTAAACCTGCTTTCTGAAACGCTCACCAAAGGTGGAAACACCGGCGATCTTATCAGGATTGAACTAAAAAAAGAATTTCGTCCTTTTCTTCCTGATGAAATAGCCGAAAGATTGCATTTGAAAACGGATGATCTGAAAGTGATTTTAAATGGTGACGATAATAATTTTGCGATATACAGATCTGCTGAAAATAACTTTCTTGTAGATCATGATTTCAATGATAAATTTATTCAAAAAATAATTAAAATTATAGCAGATTATCATAAGGAATTTCCATTATTTCCGGGCGCTTACGATACCAATGAACTTGCAGGAAAACTAAATCTTTCCAAAAATAAAAATGACAAAGTTTATCTTGGTTTGTTGCTGCTGGAAATGGAACAAAAAGGGTTGGTGGAAAAATATAAAAGCACCTGGATAATCAAAGGGCATAAACCAACTATTGATGCACGTTCAAAGGAAGAAATTGCCTGGATAGAAAATGCCATTCTGGAGTTTGGAACACAACTGCCGGTGATTGCTGATGTGGAAGAAAAAGCAGTTGAAAATAAAATTCCAAAACACAAGGTGAAAGTGTATCTGACGTTGCTTGCAATGGACGGTAAGATCACTACTTTTCAGAATGAATGCATACATTCAAATCTTACGAACGAATATAGAAAGGTATTGTTGGGTATGCTTGCCAATAATGAAAATGGCATCAGCATTAATGAGTTTAAAGACAGGATCAATGGAACCAAGCGTTTTTGTGCAGTTCTGTTAGGGATCTTTGAAAATGAAAAGATAATTAAAACCATTGGGACAGGTGTTGACACAAAAATATTTATTACACCTTCTGGAAAGAATATTAAGTAAATGATAGCCTACTTTGATAATTCCACGACTTCCTTTCCTAAACCACAGGAAGTAATAACTGCCATCAGTGACTTGCTGACCAATTACAATGCAAGTCCTGGCAGGTCGGGTCATCAGTTTTCTGTGAGAGCAGCACGTGAAGTTTTCGATACACGCGAAATTATTGCACAACTTTTCAATGCCCCTTCATCCGACAAAGTTATTTTTGCAGCCAATGCCACCCATGCATTAAACCTTGCTTTCAAAGGGCTGCTCAAAAAAGGAGATCATGTTATCATTAGCAAAATGGAACACAACTCTGTGTTGAGACCGCTAAGACATTTGGAAGAACAAGGACTGATAGAAATAAGTCTCGTCAATTGTTCTGTAGAAGGGCAGATCAATATTGATGAATTAAAAAAGAGTTTCAAACCCAATACAAAGCTGGTTGCAACACTTCATGGTTCAAATGTGGCAGGGACTTTATTTCCTGTTAAAGAAATTGGAGAAATCTGTAAACGCAATAATGTCCTTTACCTTGTTGATGCTGCACAGTCAGCGGGATTCACACCTATTGACATGCAGAATGACAATATAGACCTTCTTGTTTTTACCGGACATAAAAAAATGTTGGGACCAACAGGAATCGGTGGTTTGGTCATCAATGGAGATATTAAGATCAACACTACAATTCATGGAGGAACCGGGAGCCGTTCTGAAAATGATCTGCATCCTGATTTCTATCCTGACTGTCTTGAAGCTGGTACAATAAATACCACTGGTATCATTGGATTAAAGGCAGGCATTGAATATCTGTTGAAGAATGGAATCGAAAACCTGAAAGAATACCAGTTGAATCTCACAAGATTTTTTATAAATCAATTGAAAGGAATTGAAGATGTCATTCTTTATGGCGCTGTTGCAAATACCGACAGACTACCATTGGTAACAATGAATATCAAAAATATTGTTCCCAGCGATCTTGCATTTTTGCTTGATCACGATTACAATATTATGGTGCGTGCAGGACTGCATTGCTCGCCGCTAGCTCATAAAACAATCGGTACTTTCCCGCAGGGAGCCGTACGTTTTGGTATTGGATGTTTCAATACTGAAGAAGAAATTAAGTATGCAATTAATGCTTTAAAAGAAATTATTTTTAAACACAAATAATATGAAAACCGTTGATGCAAAAGGGAAGTTGTGCCCTGTTCCTCTTATCATGACCAAGAAAGCTCTTGGCGAAATTAAAGAGGATGAAAGTCTGAAGATACTTATTGATAACGAAACATCCGTGAAGAATGTTACACGTTTTCTTGAAGATCAAAATTTGAAAATAGCAACTGCAAAGAATGGGAATGTTTTTGAACTGATGGTTACAAAGACAGGTGAAATTCCTGAAGACATCTCTGCTGAAAAATATTGCACTCCTGATGATAAGCAGGGCAATTATGTTGTGTCCATTCAGCGCAACAGGCTTGGCGATGGTGATGAAGAATTGGGGAAGATACTGATCAAAGCATTTGTCAATACTTTGCCTGAAAATTCAATTTTACCAAAGACGATAATTTTCCTGAATTCCGGGATTTTTCTTGCATTGAATGATTCGCCCGTGATTGATTCTTTGAAAAAACTTGAACAATCAGGTGTGGAAATTTTATCCTGCGGAACTTGCCTTGATTTCTATAAAAAGAAAGATGAGCTTGGGGTAGGAAGGGTTTCGAATATGTATGATATACTCGAGAGACTTAGTGCGGCTGGTAATGTCCTTTATCCATAAGAAATGTTGAAGGTGAAAATGAAATCAGGTAAAAGTTGGTGAAGGGATTTTTTACTTAATTTTTTTTCTTTGCAATAGTGTTGAATTTAAAGCATGTTTTATAAAATTTTCATATTCGAATCATCACACAAAGTTTTGAAAGCTGATAAAGTGTTGACGGAAAATAAAATCAAATTTGATGTTATTCCTACACCTAAAGAGTTTTCATCTGATTGTGGTTTGTCAATAAGGATAAAGGAATCCGATGCTGAATTACTGAAGGTGGAAGCTATTCTTGAAAAAAATGATTTGAATTTTAAAGTTCATAATAAAGAAATGAAATGAGCGATTTTGATTTGTTGAGTATGGTTGAATATGGCGGTTGCTCGGCAAAGTTGCCGGCAAAGGAATTGGAAAAAGCTTTGGCTGATCTTCCAAAAGCAACCCATGCCAACCTGCTTGTGGATATTGAAACACATGACGACGCCGGTGTTTACAGGATCAATGATGAATGTGCATTGATACAGACCACCGATTTTTTCCCTCCCGTTTGTTCTGACGGGTATGAATTCGGGCAAATAGCTGCTGCCAATGCATTGAGTGATGTTTATGCCATGGGTGGCGAAGTGCTAACTGCCCTGAATATTGTGATGTTTCCTGCCAAAGCGCCGATGGAAGTTTTAAAAGAGATATTAAGAGGAGGTAATGATAAAGTTTTGGAAGCCGGAGGCGTGATCGTTGGCGGGCATACCATTGTTGATGATATTCCTAAATATGGTTTGTCTGTGACCGGTCGCGTTCATCCGCAACATATAATCACCAACGCAGCAGCTCAGGTGGGCGATGTGCTTATCCTGACCAAGCCTTTGGGTTGCGGAATTATTATAGCAGGTAAAAGAATTGGCGAAATTGATGGTGAAAATTACCAGGCAGTTCTCAATAGCATGAAGCAATTGAATAAAGAAGCTGCTGCTATCATGCAAGCTTTTTCAGTTAAATGTGCTA
Organism: uncultured Bacteroidota bacterium; assembly: GCA_903889915.1. Classification (GTDB taxonomy): domain Bacteria; phylum Bacteroidota; class Bacteroidia; order Bacteroidales; family CG2-30-32-10; genus CAISZK01. The sequence continues at coordinate 4,770 of CAISZK010000378.1, read as the reverse complement.
CTGATGTCACAGGTTTTGGATTAATAGGACATGCAATGAAGCTTGCCAAAGCAAGCAAAGTGACTTTGAAAATTGATTCGAAAATTGTTCCTACTTTTGCCGGTGCAATGGAGCTTTTGGAGCTTGGTTGCATTCCCGGAGCATGTTTTCGCAATCTTGAATATACTGAAGACAATTGCAGGTTTGAAAAGTCAGTTGAGTATAATTCAAAAATGTTGTTGCTCGATGCGCAAACTTCAGGCGGGATGCTTATTTGCTGCAAAGCTAATGACGCGGATGCGATGATAAGTGAACTGAAAAAGGCAGGATTCACGCATAGTGTCAGGATAGGAGAGGTGGTTGAAAGAGGAGTTGTGGATGTGGTTTGCTATTAAAAGGGTGTGGTAAAAAATAAATTTAAGTAATTAAAAAATGAGTTCAATATTAATATTCTGAATCAGTCTGTGCGCTGTGATTCTTAGAATGCAGCAGGACGAAGCATGCAGTAGCCAACGGGCAACTGTTGCTTTTATATTTACAAGATTTTTAAATGTTATTCGTTTTAACGAGCATATTCCAGTCGTTTTGCAATGTGGCGAATCCTCCCAAAGAATTCAGCTTATCGCCTCATAGTACTATTCTTTTCGTTTTTATTTTTTATTCCATTTTATTAAGTGTTTTTCTTGCCACTAAGACGCCAAAACTCAAAGCTGCGCTAAGAGAAAAATATTTTTCATTTCTTTGCGTGTCTTTATTTCTTAACGCCTTTGCGGCAATTTTATATTCTATTACTTTTCGTAGTAGAATTTTTCAATCGGATTTTCTATTAAATCACAATAACAGTTAACTAATTATTTATTAAACAAAAAAGGAGAGTAAAAAAATGGCAGATTACCATGAAATGTGGGCAGGCCTTGGGCTTGACCTCAAAACACACGACATGCTTCTTGAGATTGTCGGCAAAGGTTACACAGACGTGTTTCTTTCACAGAAGAACCGCCCAAAAGGGATGGAGTATTTTGATTTTGTTATGAGCGAAGTGCATGGATTAAGGATAAAGGAAATCCTGGATGCCAAAGCTGAAGGCCGCAAAGTGATCGGCACTTACTGTGTGTTTGTGCCCGAAGAGCTGGTGCTGGCTATTGATGGCGTTTGCATCGGACTATGTGCTGGTGCTGAGTTTGGCTTTGAAGAAGCTGAAAAGTTCCTTCCTCGCAACACTTGTTCGCTTATTAAATCGGCTTTCGGTTTCAAGCTGGGCAAGGTTTGTCCTTATGTTGAATCAGCCGACATGATCGTTGGCGAAAACACCTGCGATGGCAAGAAGAAAGCTTATGAAAGTTTTAAGGATATCGTGAATGATCTTTATGTGATGGACCTCCCGCAGATGAAATCACCCGAAGGACGCTCGCTGCTTAAAGCCGAGTACAAAAAGTTTGCTCAGAGATTAGAAGAAATGTCGGGCAAAAAGATCACTGTTGAGAGTTTGAAAAAAGGAATTGAAATTGCCAACAACAAGCGCAAAGCCATCCACAGATTGTCGGCTCTTCGTGCTGCTGAATTGTCGCCGATTTCAGGACTCGACGGATTGCTTGCCAACCAGATTTTCTTTTATGATGATCCTATCCGCTTCACCAATTCCGTAAATGCCGTTTGCGATGAACTTGAAGTGCGCATCAAAGAAGGTGTGGGCGTTTTCCCGAAGGACACCCCGCGCGTGCTTATTTCAGGATGCCCGATGGCAGTGCCAAACTGGAAACTGCCTTTCATTATTGAGAATTCAAATGCCGTGATCGTTGGCGAAGAAATGTGCACCGGCGAAAGAGGAACACAGAATCTTGTGAACACTAACGCCAACTCAGTTGATGAACTTATTGACAACATTGTTGACCGTTATTTCCAGATTGATTGTGCCGTTTTCACACCAAATCCCGGACGTTTGGAACACATCAAAGAAATGGTGAAGAAATACAAAGCCGATGGCGTGATTCATTACGGTTTGCAGTTCTGCCAACCTTATCAAATGGAAAGCAAGATTCTTGAAAAAGAATTGGAAACTGCCGGCATTCCTGTGTTGCTCATCGAAACCGACTACAGCCAGGAAGATGCAGGACAGATCAAGACAAGGGTGGATGCTTTTGTTGAACGGATTCAAAAATAAAATAAGACCCAAGTCTCAAATTCCAAATTTCAAATTCCAAGGGGGCAGCGCTGCAACCTTGGAATTTGGTTCTTTTTTTTTGGTCTTGGAATTTGGAATTTGGAACTTGGAATTTTTAATTTATGATTTCCGCCGGCATAGACATAGGTTCCCGCACCATCAAGCTTGTGCTTGTTGAAAACGGGCAAATTATTGAATTTCGCAAAGCCGAAAATTCATTCGACACACTGAAAGTATGCAGCAGTCTGCTTGAAGGCCTCAGTTATGATAGCATCACTTCCACGGGCTATGGCAGGTATCTCTTTGATGAATATCTGAAGTGCAATGTCATCAGCGAGATCAAGGCTTTTGCGCTTGGCGCTAAGTTTGTGCACCCGGAGTGCCGCAGTGTGCTTGATATTGGCGGGCAGGACACCAAAGCTATTTCGCTGGATGCAAACGGCAAAATGAAAAAGTTTGAGATGAACGATAAATGTGCTGCCGGTACAGGGCGTTTCCTTGAGATCATGGCGATGACACTTCGCTATACACTCGATGAATTTGGGATGCGCGCCCTTGCAGCCAAAGATTCGTTAAGCATCAACAGCATGTGCACGGTGTTTGCTGAATCTGAGGTGATCTCAATGGTGGCACGTGGCGCCGACAGGGCGGGCATTGCCAAAGGCATACATCAATCCATCGTTTCGCGTTCCATTGCCTTGCTCAAAAGGATAGGGATGGAAGGCACCGTTGTGTTTGCAGGCGGTGTTGCTTATAATAAATGTATTGTTCAGTTGCTGGAGGAGCAGTTGCAGGCTGAAATTTTTGTTCCGGAGCAGCCGCAATTGATAGGGGCGCTGGGGGCGGCGCTGGCGGGGAACTAGAAGAATGTTCAAGGTTTCAAGTTCAAAGTTCAAGGTTCCGCAGAATTTTACATTTTACATTTTTTTTGATTTACATTTTACATTGATTTCTTCGTTGTCGTGCGTTTCAAAAGAGTGACTCTCCCGGTTGGCGCGTGTTTCCCAACGCGTGGCACCCCAATAAACAAAAAAACAATCCAACAATTAAACAATTCATCCATCAAATATTTTTTTTATGTACTTTTACATCGTGAAAATAATTTCCCGATTATAAACGTTTTTATGCGTTTGTAAATGTTTATAAGCGGATAATAAAAACAAGCCACTGAAATTGAAGAATTTTATTGCTTTAAAAATGATAAAAACTTTAGAGGGAATATAGTGGAAGTTGCTGCAGTGTAGCAAGCCAATCGTTATGCATTATGAAATGAAAAAAAAAATAAAACATATAACTTGGATTCTAGTTGCAGTGATTTTAGTTTCTTGTAAAAAGGAAACGGAAGAATATTACGGATATTGTTTTGAATATATTTCTTCCTCAATCAAGCCATATATGTTTAAGAATGGCAGTTATTGGGTTTACGAAAATGATTCGACTCACATTTTAGATAGTATTGTTGTGACCAGTACAACACATAGCTTTTTTTCACCTTATCCTTCAAAAGGGGGCCCAGCACTTTCAGTAGAGTATTATAAAATTAATTTACACGATTTTTTCAATTCTTCAGACTTTGATGATTTTATATTTAACAGCTATATAAATAGAAATGCTGACGCAAACACAGCTTCTTTTGGGCAACCAATTCTTTTTACGAATGATACAATTGGATATTCAAATTGTGGTGCTTATTTGTGGGATACTTTAACTACTTTGAATATTTATGGAAATACATTTAATAAAATCAAAGTAATGAAAGTAATTGCTGACGAACAAAATTATCATTATTTTTCTAATGATACTTATCTGTACTACAGTGATAGTATTGGTTTAATCAGAAAAGTAATAGATTTAGGTAGTAGTACGGAATCATGGAGTTTGAAACGTTGGAATGTTAATTTGTAAAATTTACAATGCAACCTTGGCATTGCCCCCCATTTTATTTTTCAGGGGTGGACATGGGCCAGAATGGGCAGTGCATTCTATTATGTTTCGTTCGTACAGAAGGCGTCGTGCTTTTAAATCCTGCAACAAAAACCATCAAATCATAACTTTCATGGATTTTCAACTTTATTACTTTATGTGTGTGTGAAATCAAGGAAGATACGCGTTTGAAACTCACGCCAATTGAGAAATATGCGCCCTTTAGTGTATTAGTTAGGGCAGATTCAATTAATAAAATTTAAAAATACTTCAGATTATCCACTTAGCAAACTCAAATTGATGTTATACCCCTGGTTCACTTTTGAACAGATTCTCCCTTTCATCATAAGCGCATTGATACTGGTTGCAGCTATCATTACTTTTCATTTTGATAAAAAGATGGTAGCATTATTACTGTTATTTCTGGGTTCATTGTGTCTTGGATATTTCATGGCGAATCTTGATCATTTTCTAATCCTCTGGGATGAACAATATCATGCCCTTGTTGCAAAGAGTATGATGAGTCATCCATTTGAACCATCGCTTTACCAGTTCCCCGTTTTGGATTACGACTTCAAAAACTGGACAGCAAATCATATTTGGTTGCACAAACAGCCTTTGTTTCTCTGGCAAATTGCTTTAAGTTTAAAAATATTCGGAACCAATGCGCTAGCCGTTAGGGTTCCAAGCATTATTATGCATGCTTT
>CAISZK010000377.1 GCA_903889915.1 uncultured Bacteroidota bacterium | reverse complement strand
TTATGTCGCAGCTACGCTGCTTCATTGCCCTCTCTGCTTACTACTACAAAGATATTGCTCCTACGGAGCATTTTTTATCTTTACTTCCCAACATTTCAAATTTTCTAAAAATTCTCACGGTAACGATCTTCTTTGTTCCTGAGTAAATCTATAAAAATTCTTCAACTTGACAGAAGGAGATAAGCAGTTTTACAAATATACTTTGGTCGGAGACAAGAAATCAAAAAAGCCAAAGGATATTCTTCTCCACGAAAACTTAATTGCTGCGTTATTCCCTGATGAATTTTTCAGTCATATTCTTTCCGTCCATCTCGATATTGATAAAATAAAGACCTTTTGAAAAACTACTCAAATCAACTGATGTAGTCAGATTATTCAATGAAATTTTCTTCACCAGCAAACCATGTGTATCGTAAATAGTCAAAATATTCTGCCTTCCGCCAATTGATTCCGGTATGTTTATGTTGATCTTATCGTCTGAAGGATTGGGATAAATACTGATTGAATTGTTTAAACTGTTTTCCTGTATCCCGGTTGTGAGTGTACCGTTATAGCGGGCAACTGCAAAATCAATATTTGTTGCTCCGTTGGCTCTGCCTGCAACCACAATCTTTCCGTCAGTTTGCAGCGCTACAGAAATACCATAAGCATCAGGGTTTCCCAATGCAGTAGTCACTTTGCCACTGTTGCCAAAAGCAGCATCAATTGTGCCTGTTGAGCTGTATCTTGCAAGGGCGAAAGTGTTGGCTGTTCCATTATTTGAATACCCGGCTGCCACCAACATGCCATCAGGTTGAATGAGCAAACCATAAACTTCATCATTGTTGCCTGAAAAATCTGTAAGCCTGACTCCGTTTGTGCCAAAAGTGTTGTCAAGTACTCCTGTAGTGGTATATCTTAAAATGGCAAAATCGCGGTTGGTTGTGGTCACACTGTGATAACCTGCAGCAAGGATTTTACCTGAACTTTCAATGGCAAGTGAGAAAAAAGTATCATATCCGCCTGTGTTTGGAGCTAAGGCAATACCACCTGTTCCCCATGTATTATCAAGAGTTCCCGTTGCAGTGTATCGGATAATAACCCCCTGGTTTGTGCTTCCATTGTTGGTATAACCGGCCACCAATATTTTTCCGTCAGGCTGAATCAGCAATCCATAAGCATCATCATCCAGGCTTCCCACAGTAGTCACTACTATGCCACCTGATCCGAAAGTGCCATCAAGAGAGCCATCAGTATTATACCTCACAACCCCTATTTTGTGATAGGTTCCATTGCTTGAATAGCCGGCCACCACAATTTTTTGATCCGGCTGTATGGCTACCACATGAGCAACATCCTGTGATGAACCCAAAGCTGTACTTAATAATCCATTTGAACTGAACGATGGGTCCAGCACTCCGGTTGAATCATATCTTGCAAGTGCAAAATCATAATTGGATCCGTTGTTATAATCGCCTGCCAGAACCAGTTTCCCATCACTCTGGCGTGCCATACCATAAGCTTCACCTTCCATGCCCACAGCAGTAACAACTTTGCCCGCATTTCCAAACGAAGCATCCATTGTACCATTGGTAAGATAACGAACCATTGAAAATTTCCATTGTGAATCGTAAGATCTGCCGGCAACAACTATCCTCCCATTTGGTTGTATAATCACGGAACGTCCCCAGTCGTCGCCGGTTGAAACATTGGTGATCACATATCCTGTCCCGTTGAAGCTGTTATCGAGGGACCCCGGAACTTGCGAAAATGCCCGCAATGCAAGTAAGAACAAGCAAGAAATGAGTAATTGTTTTTTTATCATAAAAGTAAGTTTAAATTTTTGTTCGGTTTGGTTGCATTGCAAAGCTATGTTAATCTATGAGAAATTCTACGTTTTTTTTTAGAAAAAAAGTCAATAGAATAATGAGTAATTTCGGGCGAATAAAGCTTGTGCCATGAACAAATGTCGAAGAGATATGATTGCTGCAAAGAGTTTGCAGCTTCACATCAATGGGCAATAATAAATTTCCCCCAGCATCTTTTTTGGGCTTTCAAATCCGTCAATTTGTAAATGTACGTGTCGGGATAAAATGACCTGGTGTCAATAACCACCTTGTTTTCTTTTATTCCTTCTCTTTTCAGCAGTAGCTTGCTGCGAATGTCATAAACTGCCAGTTCAAAAGGATCGGATTGAGGGTTGTCAAATTCAATCGTGAAAACACCCTTCCCGGGATTCGGAAAGATCATTGATTTTATTGGAGTGAAGCGGATTTCTGAAATGCCTTCGATGAAGTCAATAAACTCAAAATTGTCGAACATCAATCCTGCGGAATTATCAAAAATGCTGTCACTGATAAATGAAAAACGAAACATCACAGTGTCTCCAATCTGCAGATGAAATACTGAACCAAGATCGCAAAACATCCCGTCGAAAGATTTGCACGTTCTTGAATGTCCCGTCAGGACTGGCTTTGTGTACCATTGGAAAGTTGAGCTGTAAGCAGAATTATTGATAATGTCAATCCATGTGGTGCCATGGTCAGCCGAAAATTCAATTTTTCCAAAATCTTTCAATGAATCAGTCTGAACATAATATTGCCCGCTGAAAAGCCTGCAGTCGTAATAAAATCCCGGTGTCACCATGTTTTTAATAATAAAAACGGATGTGTCATTGACCGGGTAAGGATGCATGGTGTCGGTAACGATCACCTTTGTTTTACATGCAAGGCTGTCTATCCCCGCTTTTTCGGCATGTCCGATCTGCCAGATATTATGTTTGAAATGCGTAGTGTCAATAGACAGATGGCTGAGACAATTGGTATCCTCAAAATTCAGAAAGAGATTATAATCGCAGGGATTCTGCGCATTCAACGACAGTGAAGGAAGTAATAGAAAGAGGAGTAAAAGTTTTTTCATAATGATGATATTAGAAATGGTTAGCTCATTAATTCAAATTCACACAAAATCCAATTCCGGATCGCGAAAAAATATTTCCTGAATGAAGAATGAAATCGGGATAGTATGATTAAGGCAGGGAATTATTTTCCTGCTTTAATTTCCACAGTCATCATACAGAACCACATGTTTCTTATTTGCATTTTCTATAGAATCTGCTTTCTTTTTTGCCTGTGCCAGTGAATCAGTTTTTATTTTTTCTTTTAAGGCAACGATCTTTAACGAATCAGCTTTCCTGAGTGAATCCTGTTTCGCTTTTTCTTGTTTCTCTTTAGCCCCGTTAGAACAGGCGAAGAATGACAGCATACAGGCAGCAATTGATAGTACAAATATTTTTTTCATTTTATTGGAGTTAGAATTATTTGCTGCTAACAAAATTAGAAAAAAATAAAGAATACCAAAAAAAATACAACAATTATCAAAAATTGATCAAAGGAAGGATTATGAAATGCAATAATTATTGTAGAAGGGGAGGGGCAAAGGTGAAAAATATGAATTGCAATCCGGAATTAATTGCAATCCGTTATTGGTGTAGGAAAATAAAAGAAGAGATCTTTATTAAATTTCAAATAAACCAGTGAATCATTACAAAGTTGTCTCTTTTTTCACCCGCACACAATTCATCCCTTTCATTCCGCGTTCAAGTTCGAAGGTTACGATGTTGCCTTCTTTAATATCCTCGAGCAAACCTTTCGCATGAACAAAATATTTGATTTGAGTGTCCTGTTCAACAATAAAACCAAAGCCTTTGGAGTCGTTGTAAAATTCAACCCTGCCTTTACGAACAGTGATAACTTCTTCCTTCACTCTTTTTGGAACACCAAGTTCAATGCTGTCGGCACTGATCTTCGTTTTCATCGAGGGATCAGGAGGAGTATCGGTGATGTTTCCAAACTCGTCCACGTAAGCGATCATACTGTCGGGTCCGCTTTGAGGATTATTCTTGCGTTCTTCTTTTTTTTGTTGTTTGTCGAGACGTTTTTTTAAACGTGTTTTCTCTTTTTCTTTCTTGTTATAGGATATTTGCGATTGTGCCATTTATTTTTAATTAATAATTCAATAGTTATCAGATTGCAAAGGTACGAAAATAATTGGAACGATTTATGAGTCCTGAAAAATCAACATTTCCCCCCTTCATTAAAAAATGTTTATTTTTGTCTGCTACGATGATTGATACTTTATCAGTCTTCTGATTTTTGATTCGAATATTCTTACTTTAAAAACTTGATGGATAATTGCAATTTGATACTAAATAATAACTACTGTAACACGGATGCTATAGTGAATTGCATTGCCGGTTCTTTGCATAATTCCATGCTTTCTTCATCATTATGTTTTCTTTACTTTTGTCCCAAATTCTAAGTTTGAAAACACGGTTCATCATATTGTCTTGTTTGATTGTTTTTGCATTTGGTGCATGCAGTTCCATTGCATTCGGCCAGGGTAAGGACACATCATTGATCAGGAAAAATGATACTTCGGCTGTAAAGAAAAAGAAAAAAGAGGACACTCTGAAAATTTTCAGGTTGAATGAAGAAGCATTTGAACACAGGGAAATAAAACCATTTTACCAGAAATTGGATACTTCAATTTCAGGAACGCAAAAAGAAAAATATCTGCGCGAAACATTGCCTTTTACTGAAAGTTTCCCCAACATAGGACTTGCCTACAGAAGTCTTGTGTTTGACCATCAGTACAACTTTGATTTCTTCTCAGCACGTCAGTATTTCAAAGATTATTTTCTTACTAACGAAAACGCTCCCTATTTCCAGGTTAATTCTCCCCTTGCAGATGCTTTTTATGCAATGGGGCCAAAGCGGGAACAGACCTTTAATTTTCTTTTTACAAGAAACTTCGTGAAGCATTTAAACCTTGCAGTTAATTATAAGATCATTCATGCAAATGGAACTTATTTCAGGCAGAAATCTGACAATTCTTTTGTTATTCTGACCGGGAATTACATTGCCAACAATGGTAAGTATATTGTTCTCGGAAATTATTTTTATAACAGGATGAAACTTCAGGAAAACGGCGGTTTGCTTCATGATTCAGCTTTCATTGGAACCAATCATGCCAACTGGCAAATAGATAGTGTCGGACTTTACAATGCTGAAAACAGGGTGCGTGAATCCGGCTTTTATATCCGCCAGTTTTATTATGCGGGCCTTGGTGGAAGAACATTGCGAAATGATACATCTCATGCAGAAAGACCTTATGTCGGACTTGGGCAGGTATCCTACACTATTCTGTTTAAAAACCAATCGTATGTTTACCTTGATTCACTTGAAGGGTTTAACCCCCTTTATTCCTTTAATAATTCCACTGCACATGATTCTGTGCATATTCACACAATTGAAAATACACTGGAATGGTCTAATATTAATTTCCTTAAGGAAAGTAATTACCAGGTCTTCTTGCTGCATTTATCAATAAAACACAAGTACTCGAAAATTTATTCCATCAACACAGATACTTCATGGGCTTCAGTCATACCGCAAGCTGATTTGACCCTAAAGTCCAAACATGGATTCGAAGTTAATGCTAACGGGTTGTACTTTCTTTCCGGGTATAATCAGGGTGATTATTCATATACCGGAACGATTGCTAATGAAAGGAAATCTGACACTACATCCAGAGCGAATTATGGTGTGACAGCCAACCTTAACCGTCAATCACCTTCATGGTTTGATCAACAGTACTCTTCGGGCTATTTTAATTGGGACAATAAATTCAATGCAATCACTTCGCAAAAAGTAAATTTATTTTACAATTACAAAACACTTGATTTGAGTCTTGCTTATTATCAAATAAAAAATTACGTTTATTATAGCAATCTTGCATTGCCAATGCAATTCCAGCACATGTTTGAGATTGTACAGTTTAAAATCAGCAAGGATTTTAAATGGAAAAACTGGGAATTTGCCAACACGATTATTTACCAAAAATCTTTTTTTGCTGATCTTGTACGTTTGCCTGATCTTGTTTCGAATCATGCATTGTACTATACAAAACAATTTTTCAAGACGGCTCTGACAGCTCAACTCGGACTTGAAGTTACTTTTATCAGCAGTTATTATCCGCTTTCCTGGATGCCTTCCACAAAAGAGTTTTACCTACAGGGGAATTTCAAATCTGCCAACTACCCTTACATGGATTTATTCCTTAATGCTAAAATAAAAAGAGCAAAAATATTCCTTAAAATGGAACATGTAAATGCCGGTCTGATGGGCTATGATTATTTTATGATCCCTCATTATCCCATGTTGGGAAGAGCCTTCAAATTTGGAGTGTCATGGAAGTTTTATGATTAAAGGGTTTTTATCCGACCTAATCCATTGCATTTATTAATGACTATTCTCTGTTGACAACTGACTATTGACAATTGACTGTTGACAATTGACTAATGACCAATGACCAATGACAATCAATGCCTCGTATCAAATATCTCTTTAAGTTTTTCAACAACATTGTAGGCAGCAGGACAAATAAAAGTATTCTTCAAAGTGAGATCAAGGATTTGTGTGAAATGTTTTCTGTCTGTATGCGGGTATCCTGAACAAGCCTTTGGTCTGACATTGTAAATCGTGCAATAGTTGTCTGTCATGAGGAAAGGGCAAGGAGTGTCATTGAAAACATAATCATTTTCAATGTCAAGATGAAGAAATTTTTCAGTGAAAAAAGCAGGACGTAATTTCAAATGCTTTGCTATTCTTTCAATATCTTTATCGGTAATAACAGGACTTATACTCTTGCAACAGTTGGCACATTCAAGACAATCTATAATCTCAAAAACTTCATCATGCAGTGCTTTCACTGTAACATCAATGTTATTAGAGTTTGTTTTTTTTAATTTTTTGAAGAATTTTTTATTTTCTGACTCTTTCTGCTTCGCGGAATGAGCAAGTTCTTCCGGACTTTTCATGATGTAGAATATTAAGCGATGCTATCCTGAGTTTGTTTTCCTAAGGCCATTTTCGCTGCATACTCTCCTGCCAGCACGCCTGTTGAAAATGCGATCTGTAAATTATATCCACCGGTATTTGCATCTACATCTATAATTTCACCTGCAAAATAAAGATTTGGATAAAGCATTGATGCCAGTGTTTCTGGATTGATTTGTTCCCGGCTGATGCCACCGGATGTGATAATAGCTTCACTAAACGACCTCAGGGATGTTACTTCAAATCTGAAATCCTTCAAAAGTTTTCGGATCTTCTTTTTCTCATCTGCGTTCACCTGGTTCGAAAGTTTTTCTCCATTGAGTGAAAGTTGACGCAGAAATTCAGGGATAAGTTTTGATGGCAACCAGAATTTGAAAATATTCGATAGCTTCATTTTGCCGTTCTCATCAAGGTCTCGCTGCAGCCTGTTGTCAAGTTTTTGTTCATCTAGTGCAGGTTTAAGGTCAATGGAGAATACAACATTTTTCTTTTTTTGAATCGAATCATTGTGTCTGCGGCTAAGAGAAAGAATGATCGGACCTGTTAATCCAAAATGGGTGAAAAGCATTTCTCCCATTTCTTCATCAGTTTTCTTACCATCAATCCAAACATTTACTTTCACATTTGAAAGACTCAACCCCTGCAGGTTTTTGGCTGTTAATCCTGATGTTTCCACAGGGACAAGAGCCGGGCGAATAGTGGTTACTTTATGCCCTAATGCTGTCACAATCGGATATCCATCACCCGACGATCCTGTTGCAGGATATGAAGCGCCACCCGCTGCGAGTATGAATGATTTGCCTTTGATGACCTGGTTGGGGACAATTTCCACTCCTGTAATTTGATCATCCTCCCTGATGAATCCTTTAACCTTACTGTTGCATTTGAATTCGACACCTTTCGCTCTGGCAAATAGAACCAGTTTGTCCACCACCTCAATCGCTGAATTGCTTTGAGGAAATACCCTGCCACCGCGCTCTACAACTGTATTTACCCCTATATTATTAAAAAACGAAACAGTGTCATCGTTGAAAAACCTTGCAAATGCAGGTTTAAGAAAATCAGGATCGGGACCCGTTTTGCGAAGAAAGTCTGCCAGAGGTGCGTTGTTGGTAATGTTGCATCTCCCTTTTCCGGTAATTTTTAATTTGCGAAGCGGTTCTTTCATTTTTTCAATGATCAGAACTTTTGCTCCGCACTGGGCAGCAAAAATGCCCGCAATTACCCCTGAAGCTCCACCACCTACTATTACCACATCATGAATTTGTTTCATCTTTTCTTTCTTCGTGTATCTCTTGACTCTGATCTTTTACCTTTGTGATTGTCGTCTTTTTGTTTTTGAAAATTGTTTGTTTTGAAAAGTCTCCCCAAAAGATCATCTCTCTTTAATTGGCGGAGTATATTTCGTATCCATTGAACATTTTCTTTTTTATACCAGAAGAAAAACTGCAACTGATCGTGTTTTTCTTTGGCAGTGCGGGCTGCATAAACCGGCTGCAGTGTATAGGGATCGAGTTGTGTGTAATACATCTCTGTTGACAAGGTCATGGGTGTGGGTGTGAAATCCTGCACCTGCTCCAGATGAAATCCCAGCTCTTTGGTTTCAGCAGCCAGTTCAGCCATGTTTTCAAGTTTGCATCCGGGATGTCCTGAAATAAAATAAGGGATGATCTGTTGCTGCTGCTGCTGTGTTTCGCGACAGATCTTGTTAAAGAGATTCTGAAATAATTTAAATGAATCAAAAGAAGGCTTTCGCATCACTTTGAGCACTTCATTGGACGTATGCTCAGGAGCTACTTTCAGTCTTCCTGAAACATGTCTGCTGATAAGTTCTCTTGCATATTCTGTCAGGTGATTGGCTTTGTCTTTAGCCTTGTAGGCAGTCATGAACATATCATAACGAACACCACTGCCAATGGTCACTTTTTTTATTCCCGGCAATTCAGACACTTTTTTATAAATTGCTATCAAAGGACCATGATCCATTTCAAGATTTTTGCAAATAGAAGGGTAAATACATGAATATCTTTTACACGATGAACAAACAGAAATATCTTTCCCCTGCATACGGTACATATTTGCAGAAGGCCCGCCCAAATCGCTGATATGTCCCGCAAAATCATCCTGCTCAATGATAATCTTCACTTCTTTAATCACTGATTCTTCAGACCTGCTGCTTACAAATTTCCCCTGATGTGCTGAAATAGTGCAAAAACTACATCCGCCAAAGCATCCACGATGAATATTCACCGAAAATTTTATCATCTCGAATGCTGGAATTGCTCCACGGTTATTATATCTTGGGTGTGGTAATCGTGTATAAGGGAGATCGAATGAAGCATCAATTTCGGCAGTACTCATCGGCGCTGATGGAGGATTAACCACCAGCCATTTTTTGCCATGTTGCTGTATGAGGGTTTTTGCTTTTAAGGAATTTGATTCTGTTTCAATAAATGAAAAATTTTGAGCGTATGTTTTTTTATCACTTAAACATTTTTCATAAGAGGCGAGTTCTACATATTCATTAATAACGAGCTTTTCATCACTCAGAAAAGCGATCTGTTCTATATCTCTTATTTTATGAACAGGCACTCCATTGGCAAGTTGTTTTGCAATTTTTCTGATAGGAAGTTCACCCATTCCATACACTAGAATATCTGCACCCGAATCAAGCAATACCGAGGGTTTGAGAGAATCAGACCAATAATCATAATGAGTAAAACGTCTCAATGAGGCTTCCACACCTCCAACAATAACTGGTATGGCAGGAAAAAGTTGTTTTAATATTTTGGTGTAAACAATGCTTGCATAATCAGGACGGAAACCGGACACTCCTCCTGGGGTATAAGCATCATCTGAACGCAAGCGTTTGCCGGCAGTGTAGTGGTTGATCATGGAATCCATGCACCCGGCAGTAACTCCGAAAAAAAGCCTGGGAGCGCCTAGTTTTTGAAAGTCCCTCAGATCATCGCGCCAGTTTGGTTGAGGCAATATGGCAACTTTAAATCCATCCTTTTCAAGAATACGAGCAATCACGGCATGTCCAAATGAAGGATGATCCACATAAGCATCACCAGACACAATAATGATGTCGGGTTGCTGCCAGCCTCTTGTTTCTAGTTCTTTTTTTGAAACAGGCAGCCATGCTGAAATAGGTATGTTTTGGGAAGACAATGTCTGATTGTGATTGTTCAGCAAAGGTAATCAAAAAACTGTGTGAAATGTAATGAAATATTGGTAAAAATCGGCTATAATTAGCAAAGTAACTACTAAAATTAAAGCACTTTTATTTAGCAAGAAGTACACCCATTATCGAACTAAAATAAGGGCGTGTGACTATAAAATTTATGCAACTTCATATTCAACTATTGTTGGGTTTGGAAATTGCTTTGATGCATGCAATATTTCAATGCCAACAATATCGCCACTTTCAGCGTAATCTAAAATCACACCAGGTTTATCTTCATCACTTTCCTTAATAGG
>CAISZK010000376.1 GCA_903889915.1 uncultured Bacteroidota bacterium | reverse complement strand
TTATGTCGCAGCTACGCTGCTTCATTGCCCTCTCTGCTTACTACTACAAAGATATTGCTCCTACGGAGCATTTTTTATCTTTACTTCCCAACATTTCAAATTTTCTAAAAATTCTCACGGTAACGATCTTCTTTGTTCCTGTGTAAATCTATAAAAATTCTTCAACTTGACAGAAGGAGATAAGCAGTTAAATAAAATCGGACAAATATCTACCCAAAACATGACCAGTTTAGTGTAAGATGTTTGAAAGATTAATTCCATAAAGCTATCATTTCTGCCTGAGCGGTACCGGTGATTATTATAATTGAAATTTATCAAGTAAATTTGTCCACTTTTATTTTGATAAAATAAGAACAATGGCTAATAAAAAACCAAATATTAAAAGTCGTCCTGCGCCAAATGTAACCATCCGCAAACAGCCTGTGGTCGCAAAACCTGCAGAGAGTCAAAAAAAGAACCTTATTTTTATTTCAATAGCAGTGGTCGTAACAGCTATTGTTTATGCTATATCACTTGATAATGGCTGGGCCAAGAATTGGGACGATGGCGGCTATGTGATCGAACATGACCTTGTGCATAAATTGTCATTGCACAACCTTGCACAGATTTTTACTGTTTTTTATAAAGGCAATTACCATCCATTAACCACGATACTATATGCTTTGCAATATAGCCTTGTTGGTGAAAAACCATTTCTTTATCATTTTGTCAATTTGGTGTTTCATCTGGCTGATGTCGTTTTAGTTTTTATTTTTGTCAAACGGCTTATCAAAAATCCTGAGATCGCTTTTATTACTGCAATATTCTTTGGCATTCATCCCATGCATGTGGAATCTGTTGCATGGGTATCGGAATTGAAAGATGTGATGTACACTTTTTTCTTTTTATTGTCGGTGTTATTTTACATGAAGTTCAGTTCTTCAAAAGAGAAAAGTACAAAGTTGTATGTTGTATCACTTTTGTTCTTTCTGTTATCCTGCTTGTCAAAATCAGCGGCTGTGATACTTCCCGCTGTGCTGATATTGATTGATTTTTATAATGGTAAAAAATGGAAGAGTAAATTGGCCAATCATTCAAATTATTTTATTGATTTTATTGGTAAAACAGGTAGTTCCATTGCAGGGAAAATTCCATTTTTTATTGTTGGAATTTCATTTGGAATTGCAGCTGTGATGTCACAAAAATCTGCAGGCGCCATACAGGACATCACCCGTTTGTATTCATGGCTTGAAAGGCCTTTGCTTGCAAGTTATGCAGCTATGACATACCTGGCAAAGATGATCGTTCCCATTGACCTTGTAAATATGTATTCTTACCCTGACAGGCAAAACGGACATTTACCATTGTTGTATTATGTGGCCCCTGTGGTGATGTTGATACTTGCTTACCTTGTTTATTATTCACGGAAATTCAGTAAAGACATTGTTTTCGGAACATTCTTTTTTTTAATCACCATCGCATTGGTGCTGCAATTGCTGCCTGTCGGCGGCGCCATTGTTGCCGAACGTTACAGCTATATTCCCTACATCGGAATGTTTATCATCATTGGAAAAGGATACGTTTTTTCACAAGAGAGTAAATTGAAATTTGCTGCAATTTTAAAATGGGCGTATCCTGCAATCCTCATTATTGGCCTTTGTGCATTTTCCGTGTTGACATTTCAGCGCATCCGGATCTGGAAAGACGGCGAAGTTCTTTTCACAGATCTGATCAAAAAAACCAATCTTCCTTTTGCTTACAACAACAGGGGGTACTACTATTTCAGGTTTCTTAAGAACAATGAAAAAGCGCTGTCCGATTTTAATAAATGCCTGGAGCTTGATCCTACTTTCCATAGCGCCTTAAGCAATAGAGGTGTTCTCTATTACAATTTTTATGGGCCAAACAATTCAGATTCTACCCATCTCCGGCTGGCATTAAAAGATTTTTCAAGTGCATTGAAATCTAAAAGCAATGACAGCGAAGCATTGATCGGAAGAGCGAATACGTACAGTTCAATGCAAAAGTTCAAGGAATCTATTCCTGATTATGATTATTACATAAAGATCAAACCTGATGATGCTGATGCTTATCTGTGGAGAGGAATAGCATTGTACAATACCGGCAAGTATGATCAATCCTTTACTGATGTTGAACAAAGCATGAAATTAAAACCTGAAAATGATGCAACATTTATGTGGAGAGGAATACTGTATTATCAGAAAAAAGATTATCAGGCAGCGTTAAATGATCTTAACCATTCAATAAAACTAAATCCTAAAAAGCTGGAATGTTATTCATGGCGCGGCTTGACCGAAACCGGGTTAAAAATGTACACTGAAGCTATTGCTGACTATGACTATGCGCTTTCAAAAAATCCAAAAGATCCGACAGTGTACATCAACCGCTCAACTGCTTATTTTGAGATGAAAAATTATAAGCAGGCTTATGCTGATTACTGCTCAGCCGGTCATCTCAATTATGCACTTGACAAACCCCATTTCATGATGCTCAAAGGGCTTGCAGGGGATACTTCTCCGGTGAATTGAGAAATGGATATCCTGTTGAAAATTTAAACTTTTGAAACAGGAAGACTTTTCAGGTTGAAATCAATATCACAACCGGGTTGAGATGTTATGGAATCTTCCCAATATCAAACAGGGAAACAATGGCTAATTGTAGAACTGTATTTCCATATCGTCCATTTTAATTTCGGACTTCCCGTCAACATTCCAAACATAAATTTTCACTTTGTCTGATTGTATTATTGATGCAGGGAGATTGAATGAAGCATTTGCCTGAAACCATTCACCGGTCTTTTTGTAGAAATTTTTCAGGTCTGAAGATGCCCAAAAAATTGTGCTGTCGTTGCGTGTAATGCAGGTAACGATGCATCCATTGAAATGATCTTTACTTACATTTGCCCATACGGAAACATCAACTTTTTTCAAAGGTTTTGCAGATATTTCCCCGGCATGCAGAACAAATGTCTGGCTAAATTGCCAGGCGCTGTCAGTAGTGGAATAGTAATTTCCTGAATGAGCATTGCCCTGTCGAAGCGTGTTGTATTCCATCCATCCTTTCACACTTTCCAGGTCATTGGAAAAATATAAATTGTTGTGGAGAACTTTTTTGTCACTGTTGGAGCAACCAAAAATAACTGTAATTGCTAATAATGTAAATAGTGTTTTTTTCATGGTTTTTATTTTTTTTCTCATGCAAAAATAATAAATCGAATGATTTTATTAGATTTGTATGCAATTTAAAATGGATATTTTTTTGGATGTTAAACAATAAAAAGATAATAGTAGTGCTTCCGGCTTACAATGCAGGGAAAACGCTTGAAGATACTTACAGGGAGATACCCTTCGAAATAGTTGACGATGTAATAGTGGTTGATGATGCCAGTGTTGATGACACAGTTGAGGTGGCCCGCAAAATAGGTATCAGGAATGTTGTTGTTCATGAAAAAAATACCGGTTATGGCGGCAATCAGAAAACTTGTTATGATACTGCACTGAAACTTGGCGCTGATATTGTGATCATGCTGCATCCCGATTACCAGTATACACCCAAACTTATCCCTGCTATGGCCAATATTATTGCTTATGATCTGTACCCTGTTGTTCTGGGTTCACGTATTCTTGGCAAAGGAGCTTTAAAAGGAGGTATGCCTTTGTATAAGTATTTTTTCAACCGCTTTCTTACTTTTACACAGAACATACTCATAAACGAAAAGATCTCAGAATATCATACGGGATACCGGGCTTTTTCAAGTGTTGTGCTTAAAAAGATCAATTATCATGCGAATTCCAATGATTTTGTTTTTGACAATCAAATGCTGTCGCAGGTTGTTTATGCAGGTTTTTCAATAGCAGAAGTTACTTGTCCTACCAAATATTTTAGCGAAGGCTCATCAATAAATTTCAAGCGTAGCACAATATATGGACTGGGGGTTTTGAAAACTTCTTTCTGTCATTTTCTTCAACGAACCGGAATTGCAAAATTTGAAATTTATAAAATGAATTCCTGAGTGAAAGCACCCATTCCATGCCGGTTTTGCAATACTACTGATAATTTTGAACTGTATTCTGCGAGGGATACGAGTGAAAGGTTATGGGGTATCAACAAATGTAATAATTGTAAAGCTGTTTTTCTTACACCACAGCCAACCCCGGAACAATTACAGATGGCTTATGATGCCTCTTATTATGGCGAAGGTGATAGTAAATTTGCTTTTTCCGTTGAGGGTTTTATTGACAAGTTCCGGCGTAAGAGAGCAAAGTTTTTGTCTTTACGATTATCGCCGAAAGCGAGGGTACTTGATATTGGTTGTGGTAACGGCCGGTTTCTTCAGCATTTGTCAACATTTGGAGATTACGAACTCCATGGGATTGAAATGGAAGGAGGATCATCAGAACGTGCAAAAAAAGTTAAAGAGATCAAATTAAAGATAGGTACACTGAAGAAGGATGATTATGCTGATGGTTATTTTGATGCCGTAACACTTTTTCATGTTTTTGAACACTTGGATAACCCAAAGGAAACACTCCATTTAATTAAAAGCATTTTAAAAGAGGATGGAACCCTTGTTATTTCAATGCCTAATATTTCTTCATGGCAGGCGAAAATGTTTAAAGGACAATGGCTGCATCTGGACCCCCCAAGGCATTTGTTTTTTTTCGATCCTTATGATTTGATAAAAGTCATGGAAACTTTCGGGTTTAAATTAATTCACAAGCGATGGATGTCCATAGAACAAAATCCTTTCGGATGGGTGCAAAGCTGCCTGAATAAGCTTACTGCCAAAAGAGATGTTTTGTATGAAAGATTAAAAGGAAATGCGCGCTATGCACCAGAATATGGTGGTTCCAATATCTTTTTCCAGAAGCTTTTTCTGATAATTACACTTCCCTTCTTTATACTATCGGACGTTTTCGAGAGTCTCTTTCATAAGAATGGAACGTTTCAATTTACTTTCCGAAAAAAAAGTTTTTAATAGGATAGTGTTATTATTGGTTTTTGTTCACATTTTAATGGAAGAATGACCCTGATCCTTGTCAGGGAATATTGATAATAGCAATGCTTGTCAAAATAAGTCTTATTTTTGCATAAATTATTTGTTATGAAAAAACATAAATCTCTTTGGATTTGGATATTTGCAATTGTATTCACTCTTGTTATTGCGGTCTTTCAACGGATGACAGGACCTTCGTACCCAGTTACCGGTAAAGTTACACTTCATAATAACGAAATTAAATTCAGACTTCCAACTACCTCTGATTCTAAAACCGGTGAAATTGTAAAAATAGAAGCAAACGACACTAAAATTTCAGGGAAAATTGAATACAAAAGATTCAAAAGCAAAGATACGCTCACTTCAATTCCAATGAAGAGAGATGGAGAGTATCTGGTGGCCGTAATACCCCCTCAACCTGCAGCCGGGAAAGTACAATATAAAATAACTTTGGAATCGGGCACTGACAAAGCAGTTTTGTCTGATGATTGGGTTGTGATCAGGTATAAGGGAGTGGTTCCTTACTCAGTTCTTTTTCCACACATTTTATTAATGTTTCTGGCCATGTTGTTTTCAACGAGAGCAGGACTGGAGGCGATTTTTAAAGGTTTCAGAACATACCGATACAGTTTTGTAACGCTAGTTACATTGTTTTTTGGTGGTGCAATTCTGGGTCCCATTATGCAGAAATATGCTTTTGATGCATACTGGACCGGCTGGCCATTCGGACATGATCTTACTGATAATAAAACATTGGTTGCACTCATCTTTTGGGGAATAGCATTCTATAAACTCTCCAAAAATAAGTATGACAGGAAATGGGCAATTATTGCAGCCATTATTTTATTTGCTGTTTATATGGTTCCTCACAGTGTTCTTGGCTCAGAGATTGATTATTCACAAGTGAAATAGAATAGCAATTTGGTTTTTGGCTCATCATTGAAGCCATTGGGTTTTCGATTTTCTTCTTCAGTTTTATGCAGACTAAATTTTTCAAGAAATGTTCGTAACGTGGATAATTATCATTATTACCTGTGCTGTTTCAATTCCTGCTTTTAGCAATAATGAACTTTTTTCAAAGCTAAAGTTCAACCCTTATATTATCAGGGAAGCCAAACAATGGTATCGTTTTTTCACTTATGGTGTACTTCATGCTGACTGGACACATCTGCTCGTTAATATGTTTGTTCTTTACACTTTTGGGGAACAGGTTGAAAAGGCAATGAAATATTATTTTGGGGTAAAATGGATTCTTTACTATGTTTTGCTTTATGTTGGCGGTATTTTCTTATCTGTGGTGCCATCATTTGAAAAACACAAAAATGATAGTTGGTATAATGCTGTAGGAGCATCAGGAGCTGTGTCTGCAATTGTTTTTTCTTACATTTTATTTCTTCCGGCATCTAAATTGATGCTGTTTTTGTTGCCAATTCCGCTGCCGGCTTCGATTTTCGGGATACTTTATCTTGTTTTCTCGGCATACATGGCCCGGAAGTCAAACGATAATATTGGTCATGATGCGCATTTTTGGGGAGCACTGTTTGGTTCAGCATTTACCATAGCTTTAAAACCTGAATTGTTTATGAACTTTATTAATCAGCTAGGCCACATCTTCTAAAAAATAATTCAATTGGTATTGAGAATTACCATTAGTTTTTTGGCTAATGAAACCTGAAAATATCAGTTCATCATAGGATCCATTGGATAGTTTACCCATTGAGCATACTCCTTGCCGAGTTCTTTCAGACGATTTTTCCACATGTCTTCAGGTGGCTCAAAAAGAATTCCTTTTGGCTTGGCTTTGGTAATTACCCATGAGTTATCTTCTAGTTCTTTATCCAGTTGTTTTGGGTCCCAACCTGAATAACCTATATAAAAACGGATGTCTTCTTTGGATATTTTTTTAGCTTCAACCATTGCTTTGATCGTTTCCATATTGCCTCCCCAGTATAGTCCGGGAAGGATACGAAAACTATTTTCGATTTTGCTTCCGAGTGTATGTATGACAAACAAACTATCAGTGTTTACCGGACCTCCAATAAATACATTCGTTTCAAAAGGAGGGAAATCTTTTACAATTTCATTCAACATAACATCAAGAGGTTTATTTATGATTAGTCCGAAGGAACCATTTTCATTATGTTCAGCCAAAAGAATAACAGAGCGTCTAAAATAAAAGTCTTTCAGGAAAGGTTCAGACAAAAGTAAAGAGCCTTGTGTTGGTTTTATATCAGCGGTTTTCATTCTACAAACTTTATTAATTCAATTATTTTTCAAAAAATAAAACTGAAATTTCTACATTTTAGTACTTTTGAATGATATTTCAGCAATTCATTAACGGCAAAAAATATACCAATAAATTATGGAGAAAAGCGATAATCATAAAAAATATCTCAGGTTTCGGGAACAATACAAAAGGTTAACTTACGAAAGCTTTGATATCAGGAAGGATCAGCATAGTCTTGACATTTCATTTAAATTTAATCTGGATAGCAAATATTTTTTTTCACCCTCGTTACACATCCCATTTAAAGAGTTTATGATCTCTGACAACATGGCAGAGAATAAGCTTCGCAATATTGTTTTTCATATCGGCATGATAGAATTGATCAGTTATTGGAAAGCTGCCTGTCCTCCGGAGATACTGATTGAACCATGTTTTCTGAATGAAGAACAAATTGACTGGTGGAAGAATTTATATTTTAACGGATTGGGCGAATTCTTTTATCTGAATTCAATACCCGGCAATATCAATGACTTTGTTAAAATCATTTCAAAAAGTGATGAGATTTTTCCAAAATCCAAATTTGAAACAAGTGATGCTGCGCTTATACCTGTAGGTGGCGGAAAGGATTCTTCGGTAACACTTGATCTGTTAAAGGAGGAATTTTCAGACAATATAGTTTTGATTTTAAATCCACGACCAGCCTGTACTGAAACTGCATTTGCAGCCGGGTTTAACGATGACAGGATCCTTATTGTAAATAGAACCATTGATCCTGTTTTATTAAAAATGAATGATGAGGGTTTTCTTAACGGACACACACCTTTTTCAGCATTGCTGGCATTTATAACATTGCTGAGTGCTGCGATGTCCGGGAAGAAATACATTGCGTTGTCAAATGAATCGAGCGCTAATGAAGCCACTATTGAAGGATCAGCGATAAACCATCAATACTCCAAGTCATATAAATTTGAGAGAGATTTCAGAGAATATTATTGCAAATACATCACTGAGGATATTAACTATTTTAGTTTTTTAAGACCGTTAAATGAATTACAGATCGCAAAATTATTTTCATCCAATCCTGCGTTTTTTCCTGTATTCAGAAGTTGTAACGCAGGTAGTAAAAATGGTGTGTGGTGTGGGAGTTGCCCGAAATGTTTGTTCACGTTTATCATACTTTCTCCTTTCGTTGCAAGGGAGAAAATAATTGATATTTTTGGCAAGGATTTATTTGAAGAAAGAAATTTGCTTACTGAATTCAATCAATTGATCGGAATCGCAGAAACAAAACCTTTTGAATGTGTCGGAACGGTTGATGAAGTGAATGCCTCACTTTGTAAAATTATCACGGATGATCAGGGAAAGCTCCCATTCCTATTGGAATATTATAAGCGATCAGCAAATTTTGAATTATACAAGAACACTGATTTTTCAGAACATTTGAGTGTGTTTAATAATGAGCATTTCCTGCCTGAAAATTTTGAAAAAATATTAAAACGAAAATTAAATGATTGAGTTTTTAAAAAATATAATTAATGGGAAACGATTGCTGATTCTTGGTTTTGGCAGGGAAGGTGAATCAACATACAGGTTTTTAAGAAAGCATTTTTCTGACCTTAAAATTTCTATTGCAGACAAAAATGAAAACATTGTCCGGAGAATTAATGATAATAACATTGAAATTATTACCGGCGAGAATTATCTCAATTCAATTGCCGAATACGACCTTGTTTTTAAATCTCCCGGTATTTCTCTAAGTCATCCAGAGGCACAAATAGACAGGGGTAAGATAACTTCTCAAACAGATTTGTTCCTTGAGTATTACTCAGAACAGATCATTGGTGTGACAGGAACCAAAGGCAAAAGCACAACCTCCAGTCTCATTTACCACATCATCAAACTTTTCACAAGAAATGTCGTTTTTGTCGGGAATATTGGTGTTCCTCCTTTTGATATGATTGAAGAAATATCAGAAAGATCTCGTATCGTTTGTGAATTGTCATCTCATCAATTAGAGTTTATTTCCAAAGGACCGCACATTGGTATTCTATTGAATCTTTTCCAGGAACACCTTGATCATTATTTAACTTTTGAGGATTATCAGCTTTCTAAATTTCACCTGACCTTATACCAAAAATCTTCTGACAATTTTATTTTCAATGATGATGACTCATTGATAAAAAAGTTGATGACGGATAACAAATTGGATAGAAAATTTTATGGGTATTCATTGAATCGGCCCCAATCAATGGGATGTTGGGTAAGCAATGAAGAAATTATTTTTTCAGATGGCAGGAGTGAAACTGTAATATTCAATCTGAATTCTGAACACAACTTGAAAGGACAGCACAATGTGTTGAATATAATGGCAGCGATCTGTGCCTGTAAAATCACAGGTATCCCTGATGAAAAAATTTCTGAAGGAATTAAAACATTTAAAGGTCTTGAGCACAGGATTGAATTTGTTGGCGAGTTTGATGGTGTCAGATATTATAATGATTCAATTGCTACCATACCTGAAGCTACAATTGAAGCAATAAAAACGCTGGTAGATGTAGAAACATTGATTCTTGGCGGCTTTGACCGCGGTATTGATTATGATCATTTGCTGGAGTTTCTTCTGTTATCAACTGTAAAAAACATAATTTTTCTGGGTGATGCAGGAAGGAGAATGATGAAAGGACTTGAAAAATTAGCGAAAAAAAATCAAAACATTTTCTTTGCTGACACATTTGAAAATGCAGTCATGACTGCCAAAATCAATACCAGGCCTAATGGGACATGTTTACTGTCACCGGCGGCGGCCAGTTATGACATGTTTAAGAATTTTGAAGAAAGAGGGCAGGTATATAAAAAATTAGTAAGAGGCTTATGACCTCTTACTAATATCTACATTAAATCTGAAAATAATTTATTCAGCAGATTCTGTTGAATCTTTTTTAGCTTTTTTTGCAGCAGGTTTTTTAGCGGCTTTCTTATCAGCAGCTTCAGATTGTTGTTCTTCAGAAGCATCAACAACTGTATTCTCTGCTACTTTTTTGGCTGATTTCTTTTTTGGAGTTTCAGCAATTGTTTCTTCAACATTATCAGCTGGAACTTCGACTACTGCTTCTTCAGCGTGTATCTCTGGAGTTTCCAAAATAGTGTTTTCAACAATTACATCCTTATTCTCGGCTACCTTTTTTGAAGATTTCTTTTCGGTAGATTGTGCAGCAACTTTTTTTGAAGTTTTCTTTTCAACAGCTGCAGCTTCATCAGCTTTGGCAGCCTTTTTGTAAACAACAGGTGTCCTTTTTTTGTTAGGTCGTGAAACACCATGAGAGCCCATTATAATTTTACCTCTTTTTGTTTTTTTATCACCTTTTCCCATAAATAATTTTAATTTGAATGATTTTTGAATTCGCAAAGATATAATAAATATGCCTGCGTTGAAATTTACTTAGAAATTTGTTTTTTCAACATTTGTAAAAAGTTTCTGAAAGTGCTGTTTTTCCAGCATTTCCGATGATCGAACAGATTTTTTTGCCCAGTCTATTTTAATGTCAATTTCTTCTTTTTTACTCAAATGCCAATCAAAGTCTGATTTTCTCAAGCGTTCGGTCAGCGAAAATAAAGTAATGGCTGCTGAAACAGAAATATTAAAACTTTCAGTGAAGCCATACATTGGAATTACCATGAACGAATCAGCAAATTTAAGTGCAGCCTCTGTTAATCCGTTTTTTTCAGTACCAAAAATAATGGCTGTTTTGTTTTCGATCTTTACATCTTCCAACTTTAAATTGTTCTGAAGAGGTGTTGTTGCGATCAAAGTGTAGCCTTGTTTTTTCAGGTTTTCAAGACAATCCGGTGTGTTGAATTCTTTCGAATTGTAATTATGCAATGTCAGCCAGTTTGAGGAACCAAGAGCAACATCAGGGTTGACATTATACTTGTTTTCGTTTTCAATAATATGCACATCTTGAATCCCAAAACAGTCGCATGTGCGAAGCACAGCGCTGGCGTTGTGCGGCTGAAACAAATCTTCCAAAACAATGGTCAGATGACGCGTCCTGTTGTTGGCAATATCATCAAACCTTTGTCTTCTGTTTGCTGTCATGAAGTCGCACAAGAAATCGTAATACTGGCATTTCTGTTGATAGGTCAGCTTGTGTGTCATCAGATATTATTGGATTTTGCCATGATGTTGGCTAATTTATAAAGTACCCTTGCTCCCACATTGGCATCCCACTGATTTTCGCCGGGTGCAACCTCGCACAGATCAAAACCAATTATTTTTTTTCCTGCCAGAACTATTTTTTCAAATAGATAAAACACCTGATCAGTTTCCAGTCCACCCATCACAGGTGTTCCGGTGTTAGGGCATAATTTGGGATCAAGACCATCAATATCAAAACTGATGTAAACATGATCAGGTAATTCTGCAATAATTTCGTTACAAATGCTGGTCCATGTCTGTCCTTCATACAAACGATGCTTGACGTCCCTGTCGAAAAAAGTTTTTATTCTTCCTTTCGATTGAATTATTGTTTCATTTTCGTCAATACAATAATCGCGGATACCTAGCTGAACGAGCTTTTTGACCTGAGGTATTTTCAATGCATTATTCATTATGGAAGCATGCGAAAATTCAAATCCTTCGTAAGAATCTCTCAGATCTGCATGCGCATCTATTTGCAGGATGCCGTATTCATTGAATTTTTCTGCCAGGGTGTGAAGTAATCCAAGCGGAACGCTATGTTCACCACCAATAATAGCAACAAGTTTTCCTTTATCAATGTATTCTTTCGATTTGGTTTTTACCCATGAATTAATATCGGAACTTCCTGCGTTAACAAGCCTGAGTGCATTTTGAATGTCATTGGATTTAGTCAGGTCGTTACCTTCTGCTAATTTTGTAATGACATAGTTGGAATGGTATTTGAAAATTTCATTCTTCTCTTTTATATCCGACGATACCTCACACATTGCATAAATGGGATTCCAGGCATTTTCTTTGAAAGGATCAAAAAGATCAACCTGAAAAGAGGCTTCAAAAATAGCTACAGGGCCTTTTGCAGTGCCGGCATTATAAGAGACAGTGGCATCCCAGGGTACAGGAATGAATATTATTTTTGCATCATCCTCGTCAACAGGAAAGCCGAAGATGTTGTTATTAATGTTGCCAATATCATTGGGGTTAAATTCTTGCATGTTGTTGTTGTGTTAGAATAGACAGCTAATGCAAAAGTAAACATACATGGTCAGAAAACAAAAAAGTCTCCGGGATTGGAGACTTTTTTGTTTAGAAAGAGCAACTTAAAAATTATTTTACTTTACCTTTTAATGTTGCACCTGCTTTGAATTTTACCACTTTCTGGGCGGGAATTTTCATTTCTTTTCCGGTTTGTGGATTGCGGCCCTTTCTTGCAGCTCTTTTATTAACTGCAAATGTACCAAAACCTATTAATGCTACTTTTTCGCCTTTTTTTAAGGCTTTTGTTGTTGAATTTACAAATGCTTCTAATGCGCATTTTGCAGCAGCTTTTGAAATGTTTCCTTCTGAAGCAATAGCTTCAACTAATTGTACTTTGTTCATGTTTTGTTTAATTTTTTAAAGAAATTAATAAATTAATTTAATTGACAGAGCAAAGATATTGATTATCTACCACTATGCAAGTGATTTCTTCCAAAAAGCTCTGTATTGTTGATAAATTATGGATTTTGTTAACAACTTTCGATGAAAATCAGGTAATCCTGCAGTAGAAAACTGAATTCGCTGTCAAGCGAGGTTTGTCTTCCAGTCATTATTTATCCGGAAGCCGCGCAGGAACTCGCTAACCGGCATTTTTTTCTTTGAAGAGATCTGTAGTTCCTGCAAATGTATCAAACCGTCAATAACAGCAATGCTTAGATGTGTGTTGGAGTCTGTAATGATCTGACCAGTGCTGAAATGGTGGCTTGTGATTTCTTTACTACATCTGAAAATTTTTGTATAGTAAGAATCACCTTCCGGTGAAATTAAATCAGTGTAGGCAGCGGGGTAGGGACTTAAACCACGGATATGGTTAAATACTTTGTCAGCATTGTTGTTCCAGTTAATTCTACAATCTTCTTTAAATAGTTTTGGCGCTAATTTAAGGTTTGTATTTGAACTTGTAATTACATCCTGAGAAACAACATTGATATTATTTTCAAGAATGGCATTTACAGTTTTGATAATAAGTTTTGCACCACAGTCCATGAGTTTGTCGTGCAATTCTCCTGCAGATTCAGCAGGAAGAATCTCCACTTTTTCAGCCATGATGATATTACCTGTATCAATGTTTTCATTGATGAAAAATGTTGTAACGCCGGTTTCAGTTTCGCCGTTCATGATGGCCCAATTTATAGGTGCAGCGCCGCGGTATTGAGGAAGCAATGATGCATGAAGATTAAAAGTACCGAAAGGTGGAAGTTTCCAGATCAATTCAGGCAACATTCGGAATGCAACCACAATTTGAAGATCCGGATTGAATGCTTTTAATTCCTCAATGAATTCCGGTGCTTTCAGGTTTGTTGGCTGCAAAATGTGCAGATTGTGTTCAAGAGTAAACTTCTTTACTGAAGACATGCTTTGTTTTAAACCTCTTCCTGCCTGTTTGTCGGGAGAAGTGATAACTGCGCTGATGTTATAGCCATTCTTTAATAAAGCATCAAGAGGAGCCACTGCAAAATCTGGCGTTCCCATAAAGACAATATTCAGGTCTTTTTTTGTTGGTATCATTATTAAAGCTTATTAATAATACAAGTTTCCTTCGGGGTCAAGTTCGTTTCTGAGAGCCACCATTTTTATGGCAGATACAGCCGCTTCTACACCTTTGTTGCCATGCTTTCCACCTGCACGATCTTTTGCCTGTTCCAGTGTATTTGTTGTAAGTACTCCAAAAATCACAGGCAGGTGGTTTTCCACACCAAGATTCATAATACCATTTGCAACAGCGCTGCAAATAAATTCAAAGTGCCGGGTTTCTCCCTGTATTACGCAGCCAAGACAGATCACAGCATCCACCTCTCTGGTATTAATGATTAACTCTGCAGCTGATGGTAATTCAAAACTGCCGGGAACATAATGAACAAAGATGTTATCTTCATCTGCTCCATGCGCCACAAGTGTGTCATAGGCACCATTGAGTAACGACTGAGTTATTTCTTCATTCCATTCGGAAACCACAATGCCGAAGGTCATATCAGCGGCAGATGGAATCTTATGCCGGTCGTAAGCTGAAAGATTTTTTAAATTTGAAGCCATGTGTAATTGTATATAAAACAAAAATAGCAGAAATATTTGGTTTCTGCTATTGATTTGGTAATTATTTCCTTTTTTATTTCTCGCCAGTCTTAGCTTTAGCACGTGCAATAAACTTATCAATGTCGCGCGCTTCGGTGCTTTTAAAATAATCTTTCTGAATACGCTCATATAGTTTGA
Source organism: uncultured Bacteroidota bacterium (assembly GCA_903889915.1). Lineage (GTDB taxonomy): Bacteria > Bacteroidota > Bacteroidia > Bacteroidales > CG2-30-32-10 > CAISZK01. The sequence goes on along the minus strand of CAISZK010000376.1, from coordinate 8,847 downwards.
GAGCTTCAGCATAGTTGTTCATCAATTCGTAAGTGATGGCTGCTTTCTTCAGAAATAAAGGAGTGGTGAAAGCGTTGTTATGAAGATCTGCTGCCTTCAGATAATACTTAAGGGCATTGTCATTATCATTAAGCTCCATATAAGCATCTCCTTTAGCACCTGTAGCCATTGCACTGACCATTTGATCATCGGATTTGAAATCATTGAGATTGTCAAGAGCTTCTTCAAATTTGCCTTGTTTGAGATAAATCATTCCAACATAATAATGCGCAAGCTGGCATGTCTTGGTCATACCGTACTCATCAATGATGTCCAGGAAACCAGGATTGGTTCCGTCGCCATTCAGCGCCTGCTTTAATGAATCTTTCTCGAAATATCTTTCAGCCCAGAAAATTGCGTTCTGTGCGTCCTTTTCTTTTGGAGCGAGATAGAATTTATTGAAGGCCATGTAACCGCCAATGATCAATACTATAGCACCTACAACGTAGGTGATGATCTTTTGATGCTTTTCAATAAAATGTTCGGTTTTACTAAGTGCTTCTTCAACCGCAACTATATTTTTCCCTGTTCCTGTATCTTTATCTTTTGCCATTTTTTTTAATTTTTGGAAGTGCAAAATTAATTTTTTTTTATACGCGGCAATAAAATAAATTAGAAAACCTTAATGTTAGTAGTTTTTTTCGGCTTGAAGTTTGACAGCTTTTATTAATTTTGCACAAAAAACAAATATGATCCAAAGAATTCAGTCTTTATTTATAATCGTTGCCCTTGCTGCATTTGTAGCGTGTTTCTTTTTTCCATTTTGGAATTATAGCGGAACAAACCCGGGCTATGTTTACCTTGTTAGTATCTTTTCAGTAAAATGCATTTCAGGAGTTGATCAGGGTGCCATGATTGGAACAATTCCGGTTATTGTGCTCGTTTCTGTTTCGATCATCATATCAGTGGTCTCGTTTTTTTACTATAAAAAAAGAGAAATGCAAATTAAGATGAATAATTACAACCTTTTCATTACACTGATATTTATTGGCACAATCTTCCTTTGGATACCCTACACGATACAGGAAAAATTACCTGCTTCCACTTATGAATGGAGGTTTGGACTTGTTTTGCCTTTGATCGCCGTCGTTTGCCTTTTACTTGCAAATGTTTTTATCAGGAAAGATGAAAAACTTGTCAAATCTGCTGACAGATTAAGGTAAGTTGTCACTTTTTACTTTTGTGATTGTAGTTTTCTTTCCTGACAATTTCTCTTCTGAAATTCAGGTTTCCTTGCCGGAGATATCGTTAAATGATCTGAAAGAAAATGAAGATTCATTCCATCCGGATTGACTATTACAATTTCTTATCTTACTCAAATTTGAATAAATTCTTATTGCAGGAATTAAAAATTGTGTACTTTTAATACCTTCAAAAAATCATTTAATGATAGGCACGATAATATCAAAATACAAAGTTGAAACGCTGTTGAACAAAGGGATCAACTGTGAGATTTATTCCGGAATTAATACAGAAACCCGGCAGAAGGTAACCATCCACAGAATTAACAGGCAATTGATTTTGGCAAATGTGGAAATAAAGCTCAAGATCAAAAATGACCTCTATACTCTTTCACAAATCAGCAATCCCGCAATTGAAGCAATTTACGAATATGTTACTTATGAAGACGACCTTGTTTATATTTCTGAGTTTGTCGAAGGTGTTCCTTTAAATAAATATCTTGATAAAACAGCATCTGATAAATTTGCCCGTCTTTCAGTTCTTGAAAATAAATTTTTGCCCAAGATTCTGCAGGGATTATCTGCTGTTCATTCGAAAGGTATATGTCATGGTCATCTTCGACCTTCAAATATTCTTATCACCCGGAATGAAGATGTGAAGATCATTAATTGGGGTTTGGCTGAACTTTCGGAACTGGATAAAATTTCAAAGAATGTTGGTGCCATTGAATATCTAAGTCCTGAACAAATCCAAAAACGTCCTGTTGATATCCGGTCGGATGTGTATTCTCTGGGTGTGACTTTATTTGAATTGATCACTGGCAAAAAGCCATATTCGGGTCTTGCATCAGATGCTGAAATCTCTTCAAAGATCAATGATGAGTCTTTTCTTTTGACCATGGGTGAGGATGAAAATTTACCTGAAAAATATGCTGCAGTTATTAAAAAAGCAACAGAGAAATTTCCTGAAAACCGCATCAGTGTTGGCCAAATAATATCTGAGTTATCCACTGTAAACGTAAGTCCGAACATTCCTGAAAAACCAAACCCTGTACCTTTTTATCAGCAGCCACCGGTTAATGTTGTTAAACAGACTTACACAAGACCACCAACTCCAAAGCCTGAAGCACCAAACAAAAGAGCAGAATATAAAATGCCGAAAGGTGTTTACAATGCGGGAGGGGGGAATAAACAAGGGAAATTTAAAACAATCCTGATCGTAATTTCTGTTATCGTATTTTGTTTTATTTTGGTAAGGAATCGGATCCAGAAATCGAGCCACATGAAATTTGATCAAAATATTGAAGCGCTTACGGATTCTATAAATAAGGCAATAAAAGAAAATCATTTTCCCGAGGCAGTTGATACGGGTAAACTCAGACAACCTGTACTTTTATCAGAGGATTCCGTTTATGCAAAGGTTGATGAGAAACCTGAATTTCCGGATGGGCAAAACGGCCTGAATAAATGGATCAAAAACACAATTAAATATCCTGATGTTGCCAGGCAGAATGGTATCAAAGGCAAAGTTGTTGTTTCGTTCATTATTGAGAAAGATGGCCGTGTTTCGGATGCGAAATCATTAAATGATATCGGTGGTGGCTGTGCTGAAGAAGCAGTCAGGGATGTTTACCTGATGCCGGGATGGAAGCCTGCCAAAATTAGCGGCACTACAGTCAGGTCGCGTTATACGCTGCCAATTATTTTCAAATAAATTCACCCAAATTATTGAGGCAAGAAAGTACGAGGTGTAATCCGCATTAAGGTGAAATGATCCTTTGAAATTATTTTGAAAATTTCATCCGGTAATAAGGGCTATCAACTAATTTTCTTTTTTCAAAATCCCAAAGAACTTAAGAAAATTATCCACTTCTGAACCCCAGTAAACATAATCATGTTTTGCATCGGGCATGTTTAAAATAATTTTTAAAGCCGGGTGATTTTTTTTCAGTGAATCATAAAACATGACGGTCTGTTCAGGCGGTACCACCTTGTCAAGTTTTCCATGTCCAAGGTAGATGGGAGTTTTGAATTCCTTAATTCTCATGATAGGATTGTCTGGTTTTTCCCAGCGATCTTTAAATTTTGTAATAGGGCCATAGTAGGCTGTTGTAAGGTAATCCGTGGGAAGTGTCAGTTGATTGTAGTCACCCGACAAAGCAGCTGCTCCTTTAAAAAGTTCAGGGAAATCGAGCAGCACCAGCGCTACACCTCTTGCCCCTGTTGACAAGCCAACAATGTAATTGTTTTCTGTGTTCAGCAGAAGCGAATATTTTTTCTGCAACATTGGGATCAGGGTATCACTGAGCCACGAACGCGTAGGTTCAGACCGCCAGTCAGTGCGTGTTTCGGGATAATCTTTTTCCTGGTAAACGCTTTTCCCCATATCGGGCATAACAACACAATAGCCCTGTTCAATAACTTTCGAACACAATTCAGTTTTGTTACACCAGTCTTCAGCAGGCAGATTCCATCCATGCAACAGGAGGAATGTTCCTTTTTTCTTTTGCCTGCATGTCTTGATAAAAACTTTGCGGTTATCAACCAACAGTGTTGTGTCATTTTTTGGTAATTTACCTGTGGTAATTGAATCACCAGGTTTCACTGATTTCTTTTCAATCTGTTTGTCCTTTTTTTGTGTAAAACCAGGAACAAAAATCAGCACTGACGAAATCATGATCATGGTAACGACTGCTGTCAGGGCAAAGATCAAAAATTTTTTATTCGCATTCATATTATTAGTCATTTGTCAATAGTCAATAGTCATTGGGGGATGGTCATTGTTATTGGTCTTTGATTATTGTGCTTAATCATCTTTAATGACCAATGACAATTGACGATTCTTCAATGTACTTTAAAATTTCATCCTGTTCATCCGGGTGAAACCATTTGATTTCATCTGTTCTTTTAAACCACGTCAGTTGTCGTTTTGCATAACGCCTCGTGTTGGTCTTTATATCTTCGATGGCCTGCTCTTTTGAAATTTCGTTATCGAGAAATCTGAAAATTTCTTTGTAGCCAACCGTGTTTAAAGGATTCAACTCACGACAGGGGAGAAGGCTGCGAACTTCTTCAATCAGTCCTTCTGAGACCATCGCATCCGCGCGTAGGTTGATCCTTTCAAAAAGTTCTTCCCTTGGCCTGTCAAGCCCGATGAAGATAACGTCAAAGTTTCTTTCCTTTTTATTGTTTCTGCGGAGTGAAGAAAATTTTTCTCCTGTAGTAATGCAAACTTCCAGCGCCCGTATCAATCGTGCATGATTTTTCAGGTCAACCTGTGCATAAAATTCAGGGTCCAGTTCTTTCAGCATTAGCCTGAGTGACCTGATTCCTTCAGTTTCGTGTAATGTTTTCAGGTATGCTCGTGTTGATTCATCAGGGTCGGGCAGGTCATCAATTCCGTTTATCACAGTGTTGATGTATAAACCTGAACCTCCTGTAAGGATCAGTGAATCGTGCGTGAGGAATAATTTATGAAGAAGGGGAATTGCTTCTGTTTCGTATTTCGAAACGTTGTAATGATCATGAACCGACAAATGACCAATGAAATGATGTGGCACCTCATTCAATTCTTCAACAGAAGGAGGTGCCGTACCAATTTTCATTTCCCTGTAGAACTGCCGTGAATCGGCAGAAACGATCTCAGTGCTGAAATGTTTTGCTAAAACTAAACTTAATGATGTTTTGCCAACAGCGGTTGGCCCGGTAATGATGAAAAGGGTTTTACCTGTATGTTTCATCGTCAAATGCTTCAGGAGAGTCCTCGCCAAATCCTCCCTCTACATCATTTATCGTATATAACCCCATGGTGTCGTCATCATCTTTTAATCTTGAAGAACTAGCGTCCTCATAGACTACTTCTTCCTCAAAATCATCCGAAATGCCACCTCTGGAGATATAACTTCCCGGTTTTGGCATCATGCCTGATTTGCGTACACAACGCGGATATCTGACTTTAGGATCCGTCGGAATAATTTTCTGGAGTTCGATATTGAACTCGTAAAAATTAAGAAAGTCATAAACGTAAACCAATTTTTGATGAGGATCGTCAATGCTTTCAGCAAGCTTGCATTGTTTCATTACAAGCGGTGAATTGGCTCCTTCTTCATCGTCGTCATCGTCTTCACTCATATCAACCAAAGTGATCTCTTTTTTGCGATTCCATTTGCCATCGCAAATAAAAAATGAGGCTAGTTCCATTCCTTCGAGACCAACGCTTTCTTTGATTACTTTATGAAACTCCTCAAATGTACTGCTAGCTTTTATCTCAATATCCCTGTAAAACTCTTCAATATCTTCGAGTAATACCCTGAATCTGTAAACGTGCATATTGTTTGTTTTTTATGTTTTTTATTTGACAGCGAAAATAAATATTTCTTTAAACAAAGGTACGAATTTTTAAAAAGTTTTCAACAATTTTTTGTTATTTTTCATCAACAGACTTATCAACATAAAGCCTTAGGGGATTGCGGTTGTCTGCAAAGTCCATGAGAGTTTTTATGAAACAACAAATTGAACAAATAAAGTATTCAGATAATAAAAAGTTAAATCGGCACTTTTGAAGAAGTCATTAGTCATTTGTCAATAGTCAATAGTCATTGGTTTTTTGTTGTTTTATTTTTTTGCGGCGGGATATCCTACGGTTTGTCCGAAGAGTGCACGCTGATCTTTCCGCAATTTCAATATTGCTGCAAGCTCCTGCTTGTCGCAGTTGTGGAACCACGAAGCCAATCCCTGCGAGGCTGCAAACAGGTAAACATTGCCCGCCATCATGCCGGTGTCAACAAAATAATATGACTTTTGAACTTCGGGGTTTTGCAAGCCCGGCTCCTGGAAACCTTTTGTGTTGGCCAGTTTGTCAATGTCGGCAACGTAGATCAGGCGAACAGCGGCTTTGTCACCAAAACTCAACTGACCTTTTCCTATTGCATGTCGCCGCATATCGCCGGCAACCACAGGCATTAGCTTGTGATGAATAGCATCGTAAAAAAATATTCCTTCTTCAAGAGCAACGTAAATATCTATCTCCTGCGAGTTGCTTGCAGTGGCTGCTGTTCGTCCAGGAATGCCGAATGGACCTGTTTTGCGATTCACTCCACCCGCAGCCCACAACAGGTTTGAAAGCATCTGTGGTGATAGTTTTTTATTGCTGATCTCTCTGATGGTTTTTCGTTGCTGCAAGGCTTTGAATACCGATTTTCCTTTACTTTCCGTTGGTTTCACCAAAACAATTGGAAGTAATTTCTGCAAAGAAGCCGCACCGGCAGACTTCTTTGCGCTTACGGGTTTTTTGGTTGTTTCTTTTTTTATCATTTTAAAATTGTTTAAGGTTTAAGGTTCAAGGTTCCAGGTTCAAAGGTGCGGACTGCCACTGCCACTGCCGCCCCTCTATTTTCTATTTTCTTTTTTCTATCATCAATCTTCTATTTTTATACAATAGCTTCTTCTTGCTAATTTATTTTTATACTCCAAAAATCTTTTCCAAAGTTAATAAAACTTTGGAAAAGAATCACGCTTTTCAATGTTTTGGTCTGACATTGCTATTGCCACATTAATATTTCATTCACAAACGATGAGCAAATTAGCTTTCTGTGACTTTAGTTAAAGAAGATTTTATGTACCTTTGCAACTGATAATAATTTCTTTTCGGATGAAAGTTTTACTGGACATAAAAGATAACAAGGCTCTTTTTCTGCTTGAACTTTTGAAAAGTTTGACGTATGTAAAGACAAAGACCATTACAAATACCAAGGCTCTTTTGATGGAAGAATTAAAAGAAGCTACTGAGGAAATGAAGCTCATCAAGACAGGTAAGAAAAAAGCACGCAATGCAGAAGATTTCCTTGTTACTTTCAGCTAATTCCGAAATGGATAATACCGATAAAGAATTGAAAGAAATTTTGTCAATGATACCTTCATAAAGTTTGGCAATCTAATTTTCAGGAAAATTTAAAATTCATCATACTTAATTAGCAAATAAACTTTTCCAAAGTGAAGAAAACTTTGGAAAAGAATCCCCGGTTTTCAAAGTTCGCGCCTGCCACTGCCACTGCTACTGCCGCCCCCTCTATTTTCTATCTTCTATCATCAATTTTCTATCTCTTTTTATTCCTTCACAAACTTCCTCACCACCATTCCATCTTCAGTTATTGCTTTGATGATATACACCCCGCTTGACAGATCACGAATATCAATTGTTGTTTCTTTTTCAGCGTTGCTGATGGTTTTGATAAGTTGCCCCTGGATGTTGAGGATTTGTATTTGGGATTTTTGAGGAAGAGTGATGGAAAGGGCGGTGGTGGCGGGGTTGGGGAAAAGGGAAATAGGGATTTTATTAATACTAATATTTTCAATTGATACTGTCGTAACATAACATGCAGTTGTATCAGGAGGCATAAAGAAAACAAGGCCTTTGTTAACGTTATCATAACCATCAAAAATATGCGATTCAATAATTCCTGAATCAGGTGTGCACCAATAATTATTTGGGAAATTTGAATTACTACTTTGTGTGGCGTTATAGTAAAGATCATAAATTGTATTATTGCAAAAAGTATTACATTCAAGGGTGTCTTCAATGTAATCAACCTTTATTCCAATTTCATTAAATTCTATGTCATTCTGGATTACGTAAACACCACCATTTATTTCTATACCAATGTGATTATTTCTTAGCTGACAATTATATATGGAATCTGCAAAATTTCCAAATATTAAATTAATACCTATTACGGTATTTGAATCTATAGTGCAATTTTTAATACGCACGACATCTCCATTACCAATAATTCCTGATTGATTTAAACTTATTAAACAATTTTCGATCAGACATAAAGAACTTACTTGCATTGCGATTTGATTATTGGTAAATTTGCAAGAATATATTAATGCTGCTCCATCGTTTATACCATATTTATTGTTATTAAAAATACAAGAATAATAAAATTTAGTGGATGAATATGCTCCATCATTATTATAACTGAAATTGGAGTTGAAAATGAAGGTTAAAGAGCTTCCATTAATTCCGTTATCTGAATATTTGATATTGCAATAATAAAATTTGATAGAATCTGGACATTGATTTAAATAGATTCCATCCCAAAATCCCAAAGACGGAGTTGTTGAATTAGCAGTAAATGTAATAGAATCTGTTGCAGTTCCATGAGCAATAATTGTTGCTTGCCTGATTTCTAATTGTACTTTGTTATCAAATTTCACCACCACTCCAGGTTCAATTGTAAGTGTCACACCTGGAAACACCACTACCGTATCAGTTACAATATATGGGCTGTTTGCAAGTGTCCATGTAGTGTTTGTGTATATCCCACCGCTAACGTTTGTTAGTGCTGTAGCGCTCAAACCAGACGTTATGAGCATTAAAATTAGGAGTACAATTTTTTTCATAAAACAGGTTTTTTAGATTCCAATTGACGCCATAAAATTACACATAAATTTTGTAACCAAATTTCAATAGCAATAAACTTTTCCAAAGTGAAGAAAACTTTGGAAAAGTAATCAACCTTTAAACATTGTATTTACCCAGCTAAAGGTAATTAAAGATAAAAACAGAACCATGAAGACATTTTTTACCATCAGTATTTTTCTATTCTTTACGTTATTCAATACG
>CAISZK010000375.1 GCA_903889915.1 uncultured Bacteroidota bacterium | reverse complement strand
GCAAATGGAGATATTATCACCTGTACTTTGACTTCAAATGCAACTTGTGCTACAGGAAGCCCTGCAACATCAAATCCAATGACTATGGTAGTTAATCCAAATCTACCTGCAAGCCTTGGAATATCTGCAAGCCCATCAGGAGCTATTTGTTCGGGAACAAGTGTTGCATTTAGTGCTAACCCAACAAATGGAGGAACAAACCCACTTTATCAATGGCAAAAGAATGGTTCTGATATTGGCGGCTCAACAAATTCCACCTACACTTCATCAACACTCGCAAATGGAGATATTATCACCTGTACTTTGACTTCAAATGCAACTTGTGCTACAGGAAGCCCTGCAACATCAAATCCAATTACTATGGTAGTTAATCCTTTTCCTTCAATGGCTGGAATAATAAATGGTACCTCAACGGTTTGTGAGGGTCAAGATTCTGTAACATATTTCGTACCTGCAATTTCAAATGCAACAACCTATATCTGGACATTACCTTCCGGAGCTACTGGAATAAGTTCTGCAAATAGTATTACAGTGAATTATGGGACATCCGCTTCTTCTGGAAATATTACTGTATTGGGTAGTAATTACTGTGGAGATGGAATTGCCTCAGATTTATATATCGCAGTTGTACCCAAGCCAAATGCTAATGCAGGAAATGATACAACAATATGTCCCGGTTCAAGTATTATTCTAACTGCAACCGGAGGCAATACTTATACATGGAATAATGGGGTAACACAGGGAGTTTCCTTTATACCTTCCTCAACCAATAACTATGTTGTAACTGTTTCCAATGGGTTCTGTCTCGGCTCTGATAGTGTCAAAGTCACAATTGCTAGCCCCCCTTCAACACCTGTTATTTATCAGGTTGGGAATGATCTTTTTTCAACTTCTACCAATGGTAACCAATGGTATGATGATAATGGAATTATTAATGGGGCTAATTTATCATCATATACACCGCAAGCAACAAACCATTATTATGTGATTATTGCTGATACAATGGGGTGTGTTTCGGACACTTCAAATGTTCTTTATGTTGTCGTAACAGGCTTTGATCAAACCTTAATTAACAATTTGGTAAATATTTTTCCAAACCCTGTAACTGAGAGTTTACAAATTCAAACAACTTTAAAAATTAATAAAATAGAAATTACTGATGCTGTAGGTAAGTTACTTTATACATCAACTTCTAAAATTATTGATTGCAGTGGATTTGCAACGGGAGTTTATTTTATTAAGGTAGGAACTGAAAAGGGTTTGGTAATTAAGAAATTTGTGAAGGAATAAATCATTAAATTCCTGTTGGCACCTATCTCCTGATGAGTGACATTAAATAATTTTCATTCAAAAAAATGTTCCACCCCTCAAAAAGGTGGAACATTTTTTTGACAACCAGATTTCGTTTTCTTCAGTATCCGGTATTTTGTGAAATGGGTGAATGGATTATTACTGCATTATTTCAAGTCTGCAAAAATTCCCTAACAATTTCATCAATTGTTCATGAATATGCGGGTTGATGCAAAAGACATAATGTTTCCTTTCAATGCGGCGCGAGAGTATTACGCCTGACTTCCTCATCTTTTCGATACTGTAATGAGTTAACTTCTCATCCAGTCCGATTTTTTTACTAATCTCAGGTAATTCTAAGTCCGGTTCTTTTTCAAGTAGTGATATGATTTTGCAACTATTAACTGTGCTTATTGAACTCAGGATACCAATTGCCTGGCGAGTGGTTTGAATATTTATTAGCATAACAATTTATTTTAGGATTATTGTCTAGGTTCTATATGTAAAAAGTTTAAAATAAATTCAGCAAAAACATTATTTCACCGAACTACGAACAAAAATACGAAAATACGAAGTACGAATCAATCAACGCCTTCGCAATTCGTATATTCGTAAAGAATTCGTACTTCGATGCAATAATATGGGGAAGTTTTTTTGAAAGTTTCACTTATTGTATTTTTAATTCACCAAAACTAATAAAATTTTCTGTATTTGCAAACGTTTCATCATATTTTAAAACTCCTGGAGAGGAAATATTTTTATCGTCAATTGATGATGTGATTTGGGGTATGCCAACGTAAACAAATCCACTATCAACAGTAATGATCCTGTAGCAACCCAAAAAACCGGGTGCTGTTTGAACATAGCGTGTGCCGAGCGCCCAGTTGTTGTCAACAACTTTTCCGGCACGGTTGCACACTACGTTTTGGTGGCTGTGGCCATTAAGTACGACATCCACATGGTTTGAATCGCAAATGTTCAGAAACATGGTGCGGTTGCGGCATAGTGAACCATCTGCAGTGTCGCAGACAATGGTGTTAACGGTGCCATCAACCTTTATGCCATTTACATCAACAGCGGGATGGTGCATTACAATAATTTTCCGTTTGTCGCTGTAAGTTTTCAGAGTATTTCTTATCCATGAACATTGACTATTTGAAAGGCCTGAACATTCGGGTTTCTTCCAGTCTTTATCTTCTTTCAGAGATCGGTGCGCATCATGGCCTGAGCGGACAAACAGGATAACGGCATTTTTGTAAACGACACAATAATCCGTGTCAGGGCTGATATGTTTTGCATAATAAGCAAGGGTGCCGGTAGTGACATAAGGTATAAACCGTGTGTAATAATCGTGATTGCCCGGGGTGAAATATATAGGGACGTGCCTGGCTGAATCAATAAAGAGATCACCGGGGGCGGGGTAGAGGGAGCGGTTTGCAAAAAGATGTTTTGTCAGGGCTTCGTACATTCCTTCTGATCCGGTACTGATGCCGCCTTCACCTATATTTGAAATATCCCCTGTTGCAACCACAAAAGCTGGTTTTGGAATTGTTCCATTCACTGCATTCAACACCTTTTGAAACATCACTCCATTGTTGTCGTGATGATATAAATTGTACTTACCATCGGCAATATGCAGATCTGTTATCTGAACGAATGAAAACTGTGCAATAGTGACCGCATGGAGCGCAAACATGCTAAGTATAATGAAAAATAGTAAGGTGATTTTTCTATGAAACATTGACTAATGACTAATGATTAATGACTAATTTTTTCATCCTGCCAAACTGAGCGTTTTCAGCAGCTTTTCATCCACTATCTCAATATCATTGTTGTTGATAATATTGATGATGTTATCCTTTTTCAATTCAGATAGTATCCTTACAGCGCTTTCGGTGGAGAGGGCTGCCAGTTCTGCGATATCTTTGCGGGAGATGTAGCCTTTAATGATGTTGCTGCCAAAAATATCATCCTTAAGATAGAGCAGTATTTCCGCCATGCGGCCAAGCGACTGTTTGTTTGCAATGCATGAAAGGCGCTTGAGGTGGCGTTCAGTTGTGTTGCAATACCAGTTTAAAACATTCAGATTGAATGAGGGGTTGTTTTGAATGGTGTTTTTAAAAAGATTATTATCTATCATAAAAACGTTGCAGGGAGTAAGTGCTGCCCCGGAGAAGTTATACAATGCCGAGCCATAGAGAGAGGAAAGACCAATGAAATCATAAGGCTTCACAATGCTAAAATTAAATCCGCGTTCCTGCACGCCTTCGAGGTAGTTCTTGGACAATCCTTCCGAAAGTAGCATTATGTAAGAGGTGATAGAACCTTGTTTGCACATGTTCTCACCCTTTTTGAACTTTATTTTAACGTGTGTGAATTTTTCAACTTCGTTGTCGGTGAGTCCCATATTTTTCAACCAGTTTGAAATGCCATCTTCTCTGGTTGCAGCTTGCACTCCATTTCGGGTTCCCATTTCTTTGATGGTTTGCCGCAGTTTTCGCAATAGAAAAAAGTTGCTGAGTTTTGATGCAATGGTGTTGACAAGTGTGATTTCTTCAGTGAGAAATATCCTTTTCTCGGTTTTAATAGGCTTGACATAGACAACGGATATTTCCCCCAATACCTTATTATCTACTATCACATTCGATGAAAGCTTTAGCTCCGTTTCCTTGTAACCATCACTGCGTAATTCCAGATCTTCGTAAACTATCTTTGCTTTGCAGATGTTGGTAAATCTTAGTCCGTCGGGAATGATAGCGATAACTTTATTTAATACCAGTTCGATATCCGATTCAAAATCATTCAGCACCTCGTCCACCTGGTATATGCAGTGAAGTTCCTTGGTGCGTTCGTCAAGGTTGTTTATAAGGGAATTGATATTCTGTTCCTCAGTCATTGTTGTTGTAGTCCATTTTCAGAAGGTGGCAAAATTAGTGAATTAAGTTTAGAAAGTTTGTAAAGTTTATAAAGTTCTTAAAGTTGTTGTACATCCTTCTATTCAATTCAGTCATTAGGACCTTATATCCTTTATAACTTTTCACTTTACGAACTATTAACTCTAGACACTTTAGACACTCTAGTCACTTTAGGCACTTTTTCTTGACAATTCTCAACCCTTCAATTGACAAATATCAATCGGATGACCGTGATTTGATAGCCCTTTTTTTTTGGCCAGTATTTGTAGCGGGAGTAATTTTGCCACATCAATTTTAGAAGTTAAACCATTTAAAAAATAAAGTTATGAACGTTGACAAAATTATGAATGATCTTACTAAGAAAAATCCAGGTGAGGTCGAATTTTTACAGGCAGTGAGGGAAGTTCTCGAATCAATCGTTGATGTTGTTGAAGCAAACCCACAGTTTGATGAAGCAAGCATTATCGAGCGTATTGTTGAACCTGACAGAGTTTTGATGTTTAAGGTGCCATGGGCTGATGATAATGGAAATATCCATGTAAACAGAGGTTTCAGAATTCAGTTTAACCAGGCTATAGGTCCTTATAAAGGTGGATTACGTTTTCACCCAAGTGTGAATCTTAGCATTCTTAAATTCTTAGGTTTCGAACAGATCTTCAAAAACAGCTTAACTTCACTTCCTATGGGTGGTGCAAAAGGCGGTTCTGATTTCAATCCTAAAGGAAAATCAAACACTGAAGTAATGAGGTTTTGCCAGAGTTTCATGATGGAACTTGTTAAAGTTATCGGACCAGAAACTGACGTTCCTGCTGGTGACATTGGTGTTGGTGGAAGAGAAATTGGTTTTCTCTATGGTATGTACAAAAGATTAACCCATGAGCACACTGGTGTTCTTACCGGAAAAGGTCTCAACTGGGGTGGAAGTCTTGTACGTCCTGAAGCTACAGGTTATGGTTGTGTTTATTTCGCAAAAGAAATGCTGAAAACCAGAAACGAAACTTTTAAAGGAAAAACAGTTGCTATTTCAGGTTTTGGAAACGTTGCCTGGGGCGCTGCTTTGAAAGCTGTTGAACTTGGAGCAAAAGTGGTTACAATTTCCGGTCCTGATGGTTATATTTATGACCCGGAAGGTATCAGTGGAAAGAAAATTGACTATATGCTTGAATTGAGAGCTTCAAATCAGGATATCGTCAGACCTTACAGTTATGAGTTTGGTGTTGAATTTCACGAAGGAAAAAAACCATGGGAAGTTAAATGTGATATCGCATTGCCATGTGCTACCCAGAATGAACTTGATGGTGAAGACGCAAAAAAATTGATCGCTAACGGTTGTATCTGTGTTTGTGAAGGCGCCAACATGCCATCAACACCGGAAGCTGTTGAAATGTTTATTGAAAAGAAAATATTATTTGCACCCGGAAAAGCAGCTAATGCAGGCGGTGTTGCTACCTCAGGTTTAGAAATGAGCCAGAATTCAATGAAGTTAAATTGGTCGGCAAAAGAGGTTGACGACAGACTGCATGAAATCATGATCAATATACATGCTTCATGTGTAATGCATGGTACTGATGCCAGTGGATATGTAAATTATGTAAAAGGTGCAAATGTTGCAGGGTTCCTGAAAGTTGCAAATGCAATGCTTGATTTGGGGTTTTAGTCAAGTAATGGTTTCAAGTGTGATAATGTGAAACCGTAGTGTGAATGTCCTGATGAATTTTATCAGGATGTTGGAATCCTGTACTGCAAGGGCTGTCCTAATAGTTGGACAGCCCTTTTTTTGCTTTCATGAATGATGGGATTACATTACGGCACGATTAAATTTTTCATATCGCCACTACGTGGCTTTATTGCCGCTGAATTTTTTTTTACAAAGATTAAATCACTACGTGATTAGGGTTTTATGGTAGTTATAAAACCTCGGAGAGGTGAAATCTTTGTAATAAAATTTATGTAATAAAAATGAAGCCCCAGCGGGGCGATATCTTCCGGGAAGCTATATTTAAAAAGGCTCTTAAGACAATTGTGATTATTTTTCCGGACATTAATGATAGGATCATTAAAAGGAACAAGCTTTTTCAGGAACCTGCGGACTTAAAAACAAACTTCTTTCAGATCAGAAAAGTTGTTAATAATAGTTTATTTTCAATGACAAAAATAATAAATCATTGCAACTTTGCGTTCTCATTATTCCTGGTAAATTTATTTCAACCGGAAATATTAATATCAAAGAATCCCGGATCACGGAATTTCGTGGAATCATAAAAACAAAGACGATCAACATTGGGGAAAAACTTCTTATACCTGAACTAAAATCATTGAAAACATTTTTCAGTTGAATCCCCGTATTTACAATAATTTCCTTAAATGAAAAAAAATTCTGCCTTCCTGCTTTCTGTTTTATTGACTTGTTCATTGTTCGCTCAGACTGTTGGCAAGCAAAATAATTTTACGATCAGTGGTTATGTGAAATCTGCCGGCTCGGGCGAAGCTTTGATCGGGGCTACAGTTTCTATCAATGAACTCACCAACACCGGTACTGTGGTGACCAATGGTTATGGTTACTATTCAATCACTATTACGGGTGGAACATACACCGTTGTGGCGAGCTACATAGGCTATGAATCGAAAAG
>CAISZK010000374.1 GCA_903889915.1 uncultured Bacteroidota bacterium | reverse complement strand
AGATATGAAATTTACAAGAAAATACAGGTTGGGGATATTCGAAAATTCAAAGAAGTTTGATGAGTTTCTTTTTGATGAACCTTTCGAAGTTTTGGAATCAAAATATTTTACTGATCTGTGGTTCAGGTATGGGTTGGTTGAGCAACATATAGGTCCTTTTATAACCGGACCATATTATGGAACAGATATAGTGAACTGCATGCAAATGTGGATCCGGATACTTTATAATAAACCCGATTTTGATCTCCATCAGTTGGAAAAAGAAATACAACAAAGCATCAATTTGCAACGAGATGAAAAGTTGAAAAAAGACCCCAGCCTAATGATCACAATGGTTGCACCCTTCGAGATTATTCACAGCGAAATTGATAAAAAGTTTGGAGAATATGATGCAGAATAATTAAGATGTATCTTAACAAAAAATTGTTGCTGATTTTAAATTAAAAAAGACAAGCATCTGCCATCTCTGATCATCATGGTCTAATAAATGACACTTCAGTTATTCACCAGCATTATGGCAGGACTCACTGGTCTTTTCAATAAGATCTGATAAATTCTCACAAATTGAAGAACTTAAAATTTAATTTGAGATTTCTATTTCAGTTATTGGCATTCGGCATTTTCCCACCTCAATAATATTCCTTACTTTCACGCTCAAATTTTTAAGATTATGTGGAAAATTAAACTGGTTTTTCTTTTTTGTCTTTTCATTTCGTTCAGGACCTATGCAGGTTTTGATGATTATTTTCTGAGTAAAACATTGCGCATTGATTATATACACGCAGGAAGTGACACCTCGGAATTCTATGCAATTGATGAATTACGAGAAGAGCCTTTGTGGGGTGGTTCGAAGGTGAACCTTGTGGATACTTTCAATTATGGAAATTACAAATTCATTGCTTATGACAATGCCTCGGGAAAGATCATTTTCACAAAAAACTATTCATCTCTTTTTGCAGAATGGCGGGCTACAGACGAGGCAAAGACTGTCACAAAGTCCTTCTCTGAAACAGTGACTATGCCCTATCCAAAAGCAAAAATTAAAATTGAATTTTACAGTCGCAACAAGAAAGGCAAATGGATAAAAAAGTTTAACTATGTAATAGACCCTGCCAGTTATTTTATTTCAAAAGAAAAAAAGAATAAGTACGATGTTGAAAAAGTTCTGTATAATGGCGACCCTTCCACAAAGGTTGATATAGTTATCATCCCCGATGGCTACAAGGCAAGTGAAATGGCAAAGTTTAAAACGGATTGCGCCAGATTTTCGGGTTACTTATTCGGCGCATCACCATACAAAGAAAACAAGGATAATTTTAATCTGTGGGCTGTGCAAATTCCATCAGTTGATTCTGGCCCTGATATTCCGGCTGAAAATAAATGGAGCAACACTGCTGTTGGAACATCATTCTACACTTTCGATTCAGAGCGATACCTGATGACATATGATAATAAAACACTGCATGATGTTGCTTCAAACGCACCTTATGATGAAATAATCATCCTTGTAAATTCTGACAAATATGGTGGTGGTGGCATCTACAATTTGTATTGCACCGTATCATCTGATAATATACATTCGAATTATGTGGTCACCCACGAATTTGGTCACACTTTTGGAGGGCTGGCAGATGAATATTATTCCTCAAGTGTTCCAACTGTTGATTTCTACCTGAAAGATGTTGAACCATGGGAGCCAAATTTAACCACACTTGTGAATTTTGATAAAAAATGGAAAAACATGCTGGATAAAAACACACCAATACCAACACCCTCCACAGAAAAATATAAGGATACATTAGGAGTTTTTGAAGGAGGTGGCTACCAGGCAAAAGGTGTTTATCGTCCGAGGCAGGATTGCACCATGATGACTATTTCTTACAACAACTTCTGTCCTGTTTGCTCAAAAGCCTTGCAGGATATGATTAATTTTTATACTAAATAATTTCTGGTTCCTGGAGGGTTGCGGGATCACTTTTATTTGATTTATTCTTGTTGTTAAATCATCTAACATAATTTCAATTGACGCAATTGGAACAGTTTTTTTATTTTTTTGCTTTTGACGCAATTAAAAATTTATACTTTAGCCATTCAAAAAAATAACCAAACACAAATACAAAAATATTCAGGAGGAAGTAAAAATGTCCATTACAAAATTAGAACAAATGTTCGATGTGCTGAAAAGCAAAACAAAAAAAAGATTGGTTGCAGCTTATGCAAACGATGCACACACAATAGGCGCAGTCAGCGGCGCTGTTGATAAAGGAATTGTTGACGCCACACTAGTAGGCGATGAAGCAACCATCAGAAAAGTCTGTGCTGAACATAAAATTGATCCGGGAAAATTCAAAATTGTTCAGGAAGCCGATGAAATGAAAGCCACTGAAAAAGCTGTTGAACTTATCAGAAACGGCGAAGGCGATCTACTGATGAAAGGACTGGTTACAAGTGACAAATATATGAAAGCCATTCTTAACAAAGAAAAAGGTATCATGTCAAGCCCAAATGCAATTCTTAGTCATGTCACTGTGATAGAATCACCCAATTATCATAAGTTACTTATTGTTTCGGATGTGGCTATAATTCCTGCTCCTGATCTAAAACAAAAAATTGCAATGACCAATTATATCATTACAACTGCACATGCCCTGGGAATTGAAAATCCAAAAGTGGCTTTGAATGCAGCAACCGAGCAAATGTCGCCGGGAATGCAGGCTTGTATTGATGCTGCCATTATTTCAAAAATGGCTGATCGCGGTCAAATAAAAGGCGCTATTGTTGACGGACCTCTTGCAATGGATGTCTGTGTTGACAAGGAAAGTTGTGAAATTAAAAAACTCAAAAGCCCTGTTGGCGGCGATGCTGACTGTATTCTTTTCCCCAATATTGAGGCAGGTAATGTTTTCTTTAAGACTATCACAAAACTTGGTGGCGGCGAATTAGGAGCAGTTGTTTTTGGTGCAAAAGTTCCATGCGTGCTGACATCACGTGGCGACAGCGAAATGACAAAACTTTATTCAATTGCACTTGCAGCTACACTAGCGAAGTAAGCATAGCAATTTCAAATTCGTAAAAAATCCGGTTATCAAACCGGATTTTTTTTTGAAATCTAATAAAGATTCCCCGCTGCCTCAAACAACACACGCATTTCTACGGCCTCATTAAAAATAAACTCCTTCATATCCTGATCAAGAAATTCAGCATTCGTAAGCTTGAAATTTTCCACATCAAAATATCCTTTCACTTTTTCTGTTTCGTAAATATATTGATGATCCTTCAGGGTCAGCGTTCTTATTGCATCCTCAGATTTGTGAATGAGAACAGTTTTATGATTCAGTTTGCTCAGCATAAATCCGTTTTCAACAGCTTTAAAACTTTTTATTGTGAGATAGAATTTTGGCTTATCACGAAAGGGAGCACCGCTTGTAGGGCAGAAGGTAGTACAGTTTCCACACTCATTGCAAAAATCGCCAATGTTGATGATCTGATATTTTTGTGCAATGTTCAATTCGTACGATTTTTCAATCGCATAAGTGGTACCTTTCTTTTTTGCTGTAAAAATATTCGTTACGCCAGTTTCAACAAAATATGTATAATTCGCACGGTTCGGGCAGACAGTAACACACACACTGCATACTTCATCACAAAGCAGACAACGTTTTGCTTCGTTGATTGCCTGTTCTTTTGTAAGTGTTGAAGCGATCAGATCAAAATTCTTTCTACCGGCGGGATCCGTCTCCGTTATCTGCTCACCCCAGATACGTTTGGATTTCCTGATGATAAGATCACTGTAGCTTAGTCCGCGTTTTCTTTTATCAGGATCAAAATTAAAATCAATTCCTGCACGTTTGAAAATTTCCGAAGCTACTTTCCTTCCATCACCCACAGCCTTGATAATAGAAGCCGCTCCGTGCATTGCATCGCCACCAATGAAAACATCTTTCAGTTGTGTTTCATGAGTGATGGGATTTGCAATCAGCATTTCCGGTTTTATAAAATCAATAATTACTTCTTGTCCAAGTGCAGGAATAATGGTATCTGCACGTATTTCAAATTCTGAATTCACTATTTTAACCGGCTTTGCTCTTCCCGATTCATCTGCTTCGGCCAGCTTCATTGCTGAACATAATAGCGCTCTCACTTTGCCATTTTCAACAATTATTTTTTCAGGTGCTGTCAGTTCCATGATCTCAATACTTTCTTCTATCAGAGCTTTTATTTCTTCCGCATCGGCAGGCATTTCATTGCGAGAGCGACGATAAACCACCACAACTTTACTGTCATCCGCCACCATTCTCTTGGCTGTTCTTGCAACATCCATCGCAGTATTACCACCACCGACAATGATGATGTTTTTTCCCAACACATTCTTTAATCCATTTCTGGCTGATGAAAGAAATTCAAAGGCATCAATGACTCCTTTTGCCTTGTCGCCTTCAATGCCGAGTGATTTAAATTTTTGTGCTCCCGTTGCGAGATAAATAAAATCACTTGCTGACCTGATGTTCTCAAATTTCGAATGATCAATTTTGCTTCCGTAATGGATATTCACACCAAGACTTTTTATTCTGTCTATATCCTTTTGTATGGTTTCGGCCTTTAACCTGAATGAAGGTATCGCATCAGATACCATTCCACCTGCCATATTTTTGGTTTCAAATACATCAACCGTAAATCTTGCCAACCTCAGGAAATATGCACAGGCTAGTCCTGAAGGCCCCGCGCCAATGACTGATACTTTTAACCCGTTTTCATGAACGGGTGTGAGGTCTTTTGCATCATTTCCATGTTCTGCGATAAAGCGTTTCACCTCCCTGATCAGAATCGAATTGTCATAATTGATGCGTGTGCATTTTGTCTGACAAAGGTGATCACACACCATTCCCAACACTGCAGGAAAAGGATTTTTCTTCATGATTACTTCGAAGGCTTTGTTGAATTCGCCTTTTGAGGCATAGTATAAATAATCCGGGATGTCCTGATTTGTCGGGCAGGTATCCACACAGGGAGGATGAATGCAATCAAAGTAACCAAGCTTTCTGCCGGTCTTAATATTGGGATTGTGATAGAGATTATTTTTATAAGCTGTGTCATCAACAACTTTTTCTGCATAAACACTAAGAAATTTAAAAGTGTCTTTCACCGGTTTCCACTTTTTGAGTTCTTCCATATACTGTGAAAGTCTTCCATAACCTCCGGGTTTAAGGATATCTGTACAAATAGTGACCGGCTTTAATCCACAATTGACAATGTCCTTTATATTGAAACAATCTGCACCCGCACAAAATGAAATATCAAGTTCATTGTTGTAATCACTTTGCAGCTTCTTTGCAAGATTTATACTTATGGGATGAAGGGCACGACCGCTCATATACATCATTTTTTCTTCAGGCGTGAATATGGTTTTGTTATTCACACTCTCGAGTGTATTTGTAAGTTTGAGATTGAAAACAACCCCGCTATTGTCAGCTGCCTTTTGCAATGAATTGATAAGTTTGATCGCATCCGGATATTTCAGATCGTGTTCAAATGCCATATCAGGAACAACAGTTTTGAATCCAAGTTTATTATTGAGAATATCTCTCAACTTTTCTGCACCAAGCAATGTTGGGTTTAGTTTGATGGTAGTATGCAGCTTCTTTTCAGTAATCAGGTACAATCCGATCTTCTCAATTTCTTCCGGAGGGCAGCCATGCATCGTAGATAGAGTGATGTTGTCAGATAATCTTCCATCAATTTCTATGTTGGCTATCTCAGGATAAAAGGGCTTTAATTTCGCAACATAATCTTCAATTTCTTTCTTTGAATTTTCCATTTTATTGAAAAACCATTGAACATTATCCTTGAGAATACCCTCCATATTGTACCCCACACTCATGTTGAAGATCACCCCAACGCCATCACTGCTGTCCCATTTGAACTGATGTTTTAAAAGATGAATGATGATCCATGCTTTCAGGTATTCATCATAGGCTTCGTGTATCTTCAATTCCTGCGACCATTCACAGTTGTATCCCTCGTCCTGCATATCAATGCAAGGTTTCGAAACATGTATTTCATCGAGTGTCTGAACAGTTTTCAGTTCAATGTATCTCGCACCGCAAAGCCATGCTGCAATTATGTTTTGCGCCATTTGTGTGTGAGGTCCTGCAGCAACTCCTATTGATGTTTCAAGAGTTTTTCCATACCGCTGTATGCGGAATTTGTTGTTTTTTGATGGCTTAAAAAAAAGCTTTTCCGGTATTCCAAAAATCTCTTTTCTGGTGCTGTAATCACCGGTGATTATCTGATATAGTCTTTGTATTTCAATGATTGAAAAATTGTCTGTCTTCCTTTGCATATTGCTTAATTAAATAATAAGTCTTCGATTGTCCCTGTTCTTTTTAATTTTGTAAAAATAATATAAATAACCCAATGGCTACAGACAATCACGATTCTCAACAGATACCTGTGATCATTCTTGCTGCAGGAAATTCAGAAAGAATGGGGCAACCCAAACCTTTCATGAAATGGGATGAGCATACAACTTTCCTTGAAAAAATAGTATCAGAATATACAGCCATCGGTGCAGGCAGAATTATTATTGTAATGAATAAAGCCGGCTACGTAAGAGTGAATGCCGAAGTTCCGCAAATAACCGAAAGCGCAAATATTATCGTTAATGAACATCCTGAAAAGGGAAGAATGAGCTCATTGAAACTTGGCTTGCAAAGTATCCCTGGCAATACTTCCAGTTTTATTCAGAACATAGATAATCCCTTTGTGAATGCGGCATTGCTTCGCCTGATGATTCCCCTTGATGAACCTGATGCTTATGTTGTCCCTGTTTGTAACGGCAAAGGAGGACATCCTGTGTTGACAGGATCAAAAATTGTTGAGCATATTCTCGCAGATGAAAGCGATGATTCCGATTTCAGGTTAATGCTTAAAAACTTTCGCAGGAAAGAGGTGGAAACAGACGATAAATTTATACTTGTAAATATTAATACGCCTGAAGATTATCAGTTGTATTTTAACAGAAATAAAATGAAAGTGTAAGTAAAGTTAAATAATGCGATCATGAAATTTGTTGTTGATTTTTATTAAACGAATTATTATTATTTTTACAACACGACAATGACTAAACATGTTTAATAGATGAAGTGAAAAATAAACAATTGTTTATGGCTGATAAAAAAAAGAAAAAGAAGCAGGCTGTTCCTTTGCGAACAAAACCGATTAAGAGCGACATTGTATCAAAGAAGTCATTCCAATTTCCTTCATGGACAATATATGTGGTTATAGCTCTGGCTGCATTGATATACATACGGGCATTCAATAACTTTTTCACCAACTTCGACGACGACACTTACCTTTTTTATAATCCCTACATCAAGAATTTTAATTTTGATGCAGTAAAATCAATTTTCACATCTTTTTATAATTATAACTACCATCCTTTAACCACACTCATTTACTTTTTTGAATACCATCTTTTCGGGTTAAATCCTTTGCCATTCCACGTTTTGAATGTGCTTCTTCATTTGTTGAACATCTTGCTTGTTTATAAACTTGTTGAAAAACTAAGTGGGAAAAACTTTACAGCATTATTTGTTTCTGTGCTGTTTGCTATTCACCCCATGCACGTCGAATCGGTTGCATGGGTTTCTGAACTCAAAGATGTGCTTTGCACTTTATTTTACCTGAGCGCTCTCCTGCTATACTTTGACTTTTTGAAAAAAGGATTTAAAGTGAAGCATTACCTGCTTTGCTTAATGCTGTTTATTCTTTCATTGTTTTCGAAATCCGCTGCGATGACGTTACCGGTGCTGATGATAGCCATTGACATTTATAAAAAAAGGAAACCGGACGCAAAAATGTTCCTTGAAAAACTACCCTTCTTTGCACTTTCAGTCTTGTTTGGATTACTCGCTCTTCATTCACAGCACGCCATTATGCGTGACGTTTCGATTTACAATTTTTCATTTATTGACAAGATATTTTTATTCACTTATACCATCTCTTTTTACCTTGTAAAACTTGTTGTTCCTTTCCACCTTTCGGCATGGCATTATTATCCTGATGTAAATGGCGGCCCTTTACCCTGGCTTTATTATGCTTCTCTTCCGTTTTTAATTTTGATTGGATGGCTGGTTATAAGAGGTAAATCTTTCAGACGTGAGAAAATTTTCGGTGTATTATTTTTCCTTATCGTAATTTCAGTCATGCTTCAGATTGTTGGAGTT
The DNA here is from genome assembly GCA_903889915.1 of uncultured Bacteroidota bacterium. Lineage (GTDB taxonomy): Bacteria > Bacteroidota > Bacteroidia > Bacteroidales > CG2-30-32-10 > CAISZK01. Next base: position 1,719 of record CAISZK010000374.1, on the reverse strand, counting down.
GGAGTTGCCATCACTGCCGAACGCTATACCTATGTTGCTTATATCGGATTGTTTTACATCGGAGGACAATGGATCTCCAACATTCAAAAAGCATCATTCAAAAATATTGCGCTTGCAGTTTGTGGGATTGTTGTTATTCTGTTCTCATATCTTTCATGGGACCGTATTGGTGTCTGGAAAGATGGCAATACTCTTTTTTCCGATGTTATAAAAAAGTATCCCGATAGCTATCATGCTTATTGCATGCGGGCAAATGAAAAGTGTGAATTTACCAAAGATTATAAGAGCGCACTGGATGATTATACTCGTGCCCTGACGTTGAATCCCAATTATTATGAGTGCCTGATCAGCCGCGGAGCTTTATTAATTAATCAATTCAAAGATTATGCAACCGCTCTGCAGGACTGGAATCGTGCAATACAACTGAATTCCACTTCTGCCAGTTCATTCAATTACCGTGGTATTGCTCATTCCGGTTTAAATGATTTAAAAGAAGGTATAAAAGATTTCAACACTGCATTGCAAATGGATTCCTCCAATGCTGACTACTATAACAATCGAGGAATGGCACACAACAGGCTTAACGATACGGCAGCGGCATTAAAGGATTTCAATAAAGCCCTTAAAATAAACCCTCAAATGCAGAAAGCATACCACAACAGGGGAATGCTCAAAGCAAACAAGGGTCTTCTTGATGAAGCTTTGACAGATCTGAACAAAGCAATCAGTCTTGACAAAGATGATGAAGAGATGTACCGCAACCGTGCAGCCGTTAAATTTATTCAGAAAGATTTTTCCGGTTCAATAGAAGACGGGAGTGCAGCATTAAAAATAAACCCGAAGGACAGTGTTGCACTATACAATCGTGGACAGGCGCGCATAAATATTAAGGATGTTGACGGAGCCTGCAGTGATTGGAAAAAAGCTCTTGAATATGGTTACAAAGATGCAGAAGCTCCGATCAAACAATTCTGCAAATAACAAACAATCCAACATTATTACACTGGCAATAATTTTGGACAGTAGTTTCTTTAAACTTTATGGTTTTTTTACAGGATCAACAGTGATCACTTATTATCATCAATGCAGAACTTTTCAATCAAAGTATAAGCTTTGTTGAATCCAAGTTCAAAGGCTTTGTTCCAGTCTTCACAAGCCGCAACCTTATCACCAAGTTCTGCTTTGGCAACACCACGCAGGTCGTACACTTCTCCATAATCAGGGATCAGCTTCAATGCTTCATCATAATCAGCAATTGCACCCTTGTAATCTTTCAAATGATATTTCGCCATTCCGCGGTATGCATAAGCTTCGCCATTATCGGCATTCAAAAGGACGGCTTTGTTCAATTCTTCAAGTGCACCTTTATAATCTTTTTTATCCAAAAGCTCATTTCCCTTTTTAAGGTGGATCAGAGTTGTGTCATTTGTTGTAGAAGCACCATAAGCTGTCTCAGCCTTTTTACCTGTTTTGCAACCTATGCCAACGATTATCAGAAGAGCTAATATTAATATTGAGGAGTATTTTACTATGTTTTTCATAAAATATTTTTTTTCAAAGGTATTAAAATAAATTTTTATGAATGAATTTTTATGGATTCGGCTAATTCTTTTTTTAAGGTGCTATGAGACTTTGAAAGTTGTAACTTTGCCCTACTATGGGACAAAAAAAGAAGCAACCGCAGCAAGACCTTCTATATGAGATGGCCAAGATGATGGT
>CAISZK010000373.1 GCA_903889915.1 uncultured Bacteroidota bacterium | reverse complement strand
TTGTCTGAACCAAAGTCCACCAACAAGGGGATACTTATTAAAATACATCCCGTAATTCATTTCTTCAAAATCCTGCTGTTTCATAAAAAGCAAATTTGGAGAAAGAGTAGGGTCTTCAATTCTTCTTCTTCTTCTGTGGTGCTGCAGATCTATTATTCCACCCATGTGAGCAACTATTCTCATCGGAAGTTTACTTACTGAAAAGAATCCTTCGTTTGGCTGGGTAAGGTGGAAAACTGCAAGACCACCATAAATATTTTCACCGTAACCCAATAAACCCGCACTGAAATCGGTTGTTCCTTTTGTCAAATCGTTAGGTTTGGTTTCAGAGGTATAATACACGAAGCCATAACGCGGGTCGATCTGATCGCCGAAAGTGAGTTTATCCCAGTTGATGCTTTTCTGGAAATACGATGCCTGAAAACCGGCCTTGATTGAAAAATACCTGTTAACCTGTAACCGGTAAGAGTAAATAAGGCTGATCTCATTTGTTGTCAATGTACCCTGGCCAGCCTGGTCAGAATAGAAAAGTAAACCTACTCCCCCTGAAAGAGCATCAATGTGTTGATCATACGAAGCACTCTCGGTTACAAAAGTACCCGAGATAGCCGGCCACTGGTTTCGGTAGCTTAATATCACCCTGGGACAAACAGCTGTTCCTGCAAATGCAGGATTAAGATAAATCGGATTCGCATAGTATTGCGAAAAATGCGGATCCTGCGAATACGCCGTCATCCATGCTGATGAAATAGCAAATAAAGTCAGGAATAATTTCTTTAGATGGATCATACAAACCTAAATCAAATAATTGCTTTTTTAGATGTCACAATATTACGAATATTTTTTTTATTACAGCCAATGTTTTTTTGGTAAAATCATAAAAAAAAATTCAATACCATAAAATCAAAGAATTTACTCTTTATACCCTTTTGCTGAAATAAAGTTACATTTTTTAAAAAAAACATTCATCCTTAGACATTTAAAATAACACCGATACCTTTTACTTATTATAGGGTAACTCGAAAATCTTTATTTTATTGTGTCCATCGTTAACATTTTTTTTTGCGGTCAGTCAAAATTTATAAGGACTGACATTTCTATTTTCAAAAATCATCAAGGCTGTTTTCCTTTTTCACTTAAATTTTTATACGGGATAACCCTTAGAAAGGTTTTCGATATTTTCAGATTTACCCAGATCTTCCACATAAAAAAAGTTGGAATTTGGTTCGTGAAAACACAGATTTTTTCTTAGCATCAAATGCGAGAAAATCGCGTCAGACTGCTGCGCATGGGCTGCTTTGCAGATAATTTTAAAACAAACTTCGCAGTGAATAAAATTCAGTCTGGTATTTCTGCCGTACCTTACTTGTATTGTTTTCTTTCAAATTAATTGCATATTCTTTAAGCAGAATACTATTGTTATTGGCAGGTGAAACATGGATCCATCCAAAATGATCATTGATTGATTTCCGGAGTGAAATAATGGAACAAAATATTATCCGCCTGAACCTGATTTTTTTTGTCTTTTTTACAAGCAATCATTATACAGATCACTAAAAGTAAAAATCCAATCTTTTCCTTTTTTAAAAGTAGTTTTCTTATTGCTACAAATTTATTTTTCAGAACACGCTCCGCACTTCAGGGTGAAATTCAATTTTGTTTTACGCCAACAGGTATCCGTTTTGGATTTCATTTTCCTCTTTTTTTGATAAATTGCTCCTGTCCACTTTTTGAAAATTCGCTTCATGGAAACCAACTTTATTCGGGTTGCGATCGTAATTAATAAATGAAAATCACGAAATCCGGAATTACTGTTTTCATTTGAAGTTTATCATCTTATCAAAGTTAATGATCCATTTTTTGAAGAGGATTCATTGTTTATGTCTGTATAAAGCAATATCCAATAATAGGTACCATCTGAACAATCTCTTTTATTAAATTTCCCGTTCCAACCTGTATTCATATCATCAGTTTCAAATAATTTATTTCCCCACCTGTTGTAAATAATAAGAGTGGCATGAACAATACCTTTTATTTCTATCGGATGAAAATAATCATTTAAACCATCTCGATTTGGTGTAAAAACATTTGGCATTTCAAGAATAATTTCACAATCCTGATAGCCTACTTCAATTGTATCTGAAACACTGCCACAACCCGTTGACACATCTACCCAATATGTTCCTTGCTGGGTAACAGTAAAAGTCGGGCCTGATGAATGATCCTGCCATAAATAGTTTGCGTTAGGGAAAGATGCATTCAATGTCAAAGTATTTCCTAAGCATAATACAGTATCATGAATTAAATTAACTGATGGTAAAGCATTATAACTTATGTGAACGGTATCAGAAGCACTGCCACAATTGTTGGTTACTTCTACCCAATAGGTCCCCTGATGATTGACCGTAAAAGTTGAGTTTGAAGAATGATCCTGCCACAAATAATTGACGTTTGCCACACCTGCGTTCAACAACAAAGTTTCTCCCTGGCACAAGGTAGTATCATTAGCAAGATTTACTGCCGGAGGTGGACCATAGCTAACATGAATTGTATCAGATGCCGTGCCACAATTATTTGAAACTTTCACCCAATATGTGCCTTGTTGGGTCACGGTGAATGTTGGGTTTGAAGAATTGTCCTGCCACAGGTAAACTGCACCTGGATTCATGGCATCGAGTGTCAATGTTTCACCTGTGCATAATGTAGTATCATTGCCCAAATTCAAATTTACAGTTTGTGGATAATAAGATTCAAGACAACCCTGGGGAAATAAATAACAGGAGGAAGAAGTACCAGGGAAAAAATAATCAACAAGAGTTGTATTAACAGGTGTAGATCCTCCGTTACTAAAAGGTTCATCACCATTGTACCAAATATTAACATCGCCAATTCCGACAATTGCCCCTTTATGTGCTATTCCAACAAAATCAGTCGTTGTAAAGTAAAAGCCAAAATTAAAACAGGCTGACACAGGTGGTGAAGAGCTGTTAAGATTTGAAGCTGCCTGAAATTGGTTAATTAGCGGCAATCCGTCCAATCCTTTATATGCATTTCCTAAAAAAGAAGTAGTACAACAATTATTTATTGAAGCATTCCATCCGGCGCTACCAGGAGTAGAAGAACCGGCTACCGCAGCATTAGTATTAGGTGTAATTGTTAACCCGGTAAGACCACTTAAGATTACTGCTATTGAATTTGAGGAGACGGTGCAACAACTTACTTCGTATTGATAAAATACTTTTCCACCTGTGTTAATAAAATTTTGAATTTGAGGAAGCAGTGTTGTGAAATCATTATCTCCAAAAAAACACAACCAGTCATATCCGTTTATTGAGTCAATACAAGTGGAAGTAAATCCTGCAGGCAATGTGTTAAGCATGGTACTATTCACCACAACCGTATGACCATTGTTAGTAATAGCAGTTATTAACTGCGTTTCTGCTGTATTATAACCGGGACTATTCATAATGTAGATCCTATCCGCAAAAACATTGAAAAAAGTCATACTGCACAAGAGTAATAATAATGCTCTTTTCATCCTGATCAATTTTTTATTTCGGGTTATATCACTCCTACTTTTAAGAATTTTTAAACTTCATTTTTCCCGGGAGCTAAACTCTTTTTTTGTTCTCTCGAATGCTATTGATAAAACAAACATTCTAAAATTTTACAGCATCCATTGATTTAATTACTCTTTGTATAAATGTTCGAATAGCCATCATACACTTCATCATTTAAAAATAAGGTATCCTGTCCACTAAATTTTATTGATTGACTTATCATGGGTGAATCGTTGGAACTAAAGATCCCTGTTTGTTCGTATTTTATAAGGAAGGCGGATCCTGTGCTAAAAATTGAAGTTCCTTCCGACAAAGTAAATTTGAATTTGTCCAATAGCTTCCCATTTTTGTACCTTTTATAAATACCATCCCTTCCAAATTCAATTGTCTGTGAATAGCCCGTTGTTGCAGGGCTTGTCACTTGCCCGGCAAATCCGCCGGTTGATTGAACCCAGTTCCATGTTGTGAAAAGCTTATCCAGATCCTGATTTGGAACTGAAATGTCCTTTCTGCAAGTCGTCATGAAAAATGAAAGCATAACGATTGCAAATACCCATAGTTTTTGATTTCGTGTTGTCATTTTTATGTTGTTTTAAAGTGCTGTTGGTTTTAAAATGTTCCTTTAATATTAGCGTGCATAAATGATGGTGCTGCAATTTTATTTTGTTTTTAAAACTTTGGAAAAGTGAAGAAAACTTTTCCAAAGAAGCTGGCTTTCCCATTCAATACTACTCTTTCACTATCCTTGCAATTTTTGTGTTGCCACTATTTTCCAATTTCAATAAATAGATACCTTTAGGTAATCCTTTTAAATCCACCTCAGTTTTCTTTTGATAAATCCGTTGTTGCCATATAGTTTGACCACGAATATCATAAATTGTAAGCACAGATTTCGAAGTAAATGAAGATTGGTTTATTAGCACAGTGATTTTACCCGTTGTGGGATTAGGAAATACTCTGATACCGTCGGACACGGTTATTTCATACAATCCTACGGAACCCGGATTATATCTCACTGTTGCAAACCGCCAGATTGTGTCATCATAAGTGCTTCCTGCGACAAGGATTTTTCCATCAGTTTGTATGGTTGTCGAATAGCCCCTACTGCTTTGATTAATAGGTGTAGTTACAATGCCATGTATCCCAAAAGTAGTATCTCCAACTCCATTAATACCATACCTTACTAATTTAATTACATCCAATGTATGATGATCTTCAATTCCCACAGAAACAAGACTTCCATCAGTCTGCAACGCTAAATCTAAAGCACAACCCCGTGGGCCGTTAACTATCCCAAGAGTTCCATAAGTTGTATCTAAAGCTCCATTTGTTTCATACCTTGCAAATACAAAACTATCATACCCGCTATCATAGCCTCCTGTAATAATTTTGCCATCTGTCTGAATAATAATCGAACCACCCGACCCATTATAATGATCAATATTCTCCATCACTATTCCAGTGGAATTAAAAGAAGTATCCAAAGTACCGTTGATATTGTATCTTGCAGTTACTATATAGTCCCGTGATAGATTGTAATCAATAGAATATCCTGCGGCAACAATTTTCCCATCAGGTTGTAATGCAAGCTCCCATATTCTATCATCTGTAAGGCTCCCTAAACTTGTCCTTACAAATCCAGCAATTCCAAAATTACTATCTATGGTTCCATCAGTTTGGTATCTAATCATCGCCATATTATTTTTAGTACCATTGTAGGTATAACCAGCAGCAACAATTTTTCCATCAGGTTGTATTATTATTGAATTTATTTCAGCTAAATTATCCACCTGAGTAGTAACTATTCCACTTGTTCCAAAACCTGAATCAAGCGTACCATCGCTATTATAACGTACAAGAGCAAATAAATTTGCAGAATAACCTGCTGCAATTATTTTTCCATCAGATTGGATTGCAATCGTAAATGCTTTATCATCCGCGTTGGTAATAAATGTTTTGACAATGCCATTATTACCGAATGTACTATCAAGTGTTCCATCAGGTTTATACCTGACGAGAGCAAAATCGTAATTTGTTCCATTATAAGCATACCCTGCCACAACAATTTTTGAATCTGTTTGCAGAGCTATTGAATGGCCTTCGCCACCTTCACCAACTCCTATGGGAGTTATTACTTTTCCAGTCCCTCCAAATGACAAATCAAGTGAACCTGCTTGCCCATAAGCAGTAACTGTTACAAGTAATATTAATAAAGAATAAAATAGTCTTTTCATTTCAATCCTTCTAATTACGATTATTAGTTTCTATTTACAACTAAGGATAACATTACTTTTAAAATAGTTTTGTAAAGATTGGAATTTACAAAGTAGTGAACTGTATATTAATTTTCACGATGTAAAAGTAATAAAAAACAAAATGACACTAATGAATAAAATGAATAAAAAAAATGCATTTCAGTTTCACCTCCGAAAGGGCTGAAGAAATTTGAATATTCTCAGGATCGCAATTCCTTAATATTAGTGGAAGGATCGCAATTCAATCCAGACGGACTTATTGACAAAGGGGATTTAAAAACGGAAAAAATATCACAAACAACGGAGACTTTCTTGGTTTTCAATAAAAGTTCGATTGCATGAAGCAATAAAAAATCCCTAATAAACCACCGGTGTTCCCAATGAAACTATAGGGTATTTCTATCTGATGATTGGTGTACCCAATGAAACCATAGGGTATTTCTATGTAATCATTGGTGTTCCCGAATAAACGATTGGTGTTCCCGATGAAACCATAGGGTATTTCTATCTGATCATTGGTGTACCCAATGAAACTATAGGGTATTTCTATCTAATGGTTGGTGTACCCAATGAAACCATTGGGTATTTCTATCTGATCATTGGGAATAACGATCGTTAGATAGAAATCATCTCAGGCTTTTGTGTATATTTGTTTGTTCACTCTTCTATAATAAATTGCTAACGGAGATGGATAAAATGGATTTTCGTTTTATTCATTATTGAAAATTAAGGATTTCCAGCAAAGTCCATAAAAGGAAAAGGATCCTGATTCTTTTACATCCAAAGGATGATGATAGTTCAGAAGACATCGCATGCTTCAAACAGATGTTCCAAAGAACCGTTACTAATCTAAATTCTGGTTTAAAGAAAACCTGTCAGTGTTTTGTGAACAAAAAAATCTCTTTCAAAATGCGACTAAAGTCAATTGCCTTTTTGCTTATTACAGTTTGCTAAAGCAAACTGCAATAATTGCTGCTCACTGTCATCTGTTGCAGATTTGCTTTGAATAACTAAAAGAAACAGTGGTGAGAATCTTCTTTCCCACATTTGGTTTATGCCTCATCACCATAGGGAAATTGATTACTTTTACATCATAAATACTAATTTCAAACGTCACATTGAAAATTTATTTTCACCCCATCACAATAATTCTTAAACTTTGAAGTTATTTCATGCAATTTTACGTCTATCTAATAAGGAATTAATACCTTTGAAAATGAAACGGGATTTGTCTTACATGCGAAATATTCTTATTCAGTCTCTCCTTATTTTATATTGCTGCACTGCTTTGCATGCGCAGCAGTTTACCAAAATTGATAAGCAAACTATCAAATGGACTGGAGTTAAAAAAATAAAAGTCAATGAAACTGATTCGTCATCGTTCGTCAGTTTTGCAGGCGCTGTTTACAGCAAAAACCTCCCTTATTTTTATGAGAAAAAGGCTGTCACTGGCGACTATAATTACTCTGTTATACTGCACGACCAGGTATTTGTGGAATGTTCAGCTGAAGAAGCAAAACTGATACCCTTGAAAGAAATTGGCAACAACATCGTGGTAAGTTCACCGGTTGCAAAGGAAAAGAGGGTTCCGTACGCATGCATTTCTTTCTTACCCATCCGTAAGAACAGCGTGACAGGCAAGCTTGAAAAACTAGTATCGTTCAACATCGAAATTGTGCAGGGACAAGCCAAACCCAAAGGGGGCGTAAAAAAAACATGGGCTACCAGTTCAGTACTGTCATCAGGCAAATGGTATAAGATCGCTGTTCCATCAGATGGTATTTATAAACTTACATACAACGACCTTGTGAGTCTGGGAATGGATGTAGCTAATCTGAATCCTAAAAATATCAGGATCTATGGCAATGGAGGCGGCATGCTTTCGGAAAATAATTTTGACAAACGCTATGACGATCTTACAGAAAACCCCATTTACGTTTCGGGTGAAGCAGATGGTGTTTTCGACAATACAGACTATATTCTATTCTATGGCTCCGGGCCAATCAAATGGAAGTTCTCAACAGGCGACAGCATGTTCCATCATCAGCAAAATTATTATAGCGATGCCACCTACTATTTTATAACTGCCGACCAGGGAACGGGGGCAAAAAGAATATTGCAGCAGCCATCGTCATCAACGCCTGCCAACAAAGTGATCACGAAATTTAATGATTATCTTTATCACGAAAAAGATTCAACAAACCTGATAAAATCAGGCAAAGAATGGTATGGTGAAAATTTTGATATCCTCACATCCTATTCTTTTGGTTTTACTTTTCCAAACATTGATGCTTCAACAAAAGTGCGTATGAAAACTGCAGTGGCTAGCGCTTGCAGTTCAACCAGTGTTTACACAATAAATGCCAATGGAAATGTACAAAATCTTGTGGATCCTCACCCTATCTCACCATCGGATAATTATGTTTTAGCAACTGAGGTTTCATCAATCTTAAACTTTGCACCCAACAGTTCAACAATAAATGTAAGTGTTACAAAAGCTACATCCAATGCAGTGGGATGGTTAAACTATATTGAATTAAATGCAATGCGGCATCTCACACTTTCGGGTTCGCAACTGCAATTCCGCAGTCTTGCCTCATTGGGAACAGGAAATGTTTCACAATTCAAAGTTGCCAATGGTGCAGTGAATGGAAGGATATGGGATGT
>CAISZK010000372.1 GCA_903889915.1 uncultured Bacteroidota bacterium | reverse complement strand
TTCCTTTTATGGGCACTACAATGTCGCCGGAGTTTTTAGGCATTCGTGGCTTTCTACACTTTGGACTGTTTTTGATTACTTTCTATTTTGGTTTCATTAGGAAAAAGAAATGACAGCCCCCTGATGGCGCTCCTCAACTCGTTCGGGCGCAGCCTGTCCCGATATTTTGTCGGTATCTCCCGACGCGTTCGTAAAACAATATTGCATGATGTCACGCATCGGGAGATGCGCGCCAACAGTAGCACAGACTACAAAAGCAACACAGACTACAAAAGTTTTAAAAACTTTTGTAGTCTCAGGTCACTGATAATTTTTGGAAATTAAAAATTTATTACTTTTACAGTCTGAAAGGAATTTGAGTTATTGTTTGCCGGGTTAAAAATACTCAACACCGAAAATCATAAGATCTAACGAGAACTTTAAAATTTAATTCAATGATATTAAGCAGCTTTAAAGGCAAAAAAGCAATAGCTGCCACAAGAAATAATAAAGTTAAAATAGCTGACTGGGAAGCAATTGAGGAGTTATCAGTAAGCGTTAAAAAAAGATGACAGAGATACCACATATCAGCAAAGACAGATTTGTAGAGATTCTGCAAGACGACAAGCTTGTGCAGCATGACGACTTATTGATTTTCCAGACAATCTACAAACAAGACAAACAAGAAGCGTCAGCAACAGACCTTGCAAGAATAATTGGTTGGACTGATAAGGGGGCAGTAGTTGGACGACTAGTTGGGGTTGGAAAAAGGATTTTAAAGAAATACGACATTCAACAACGCGAAAAAGATGATGGTACTAAAGCATTTTGGGATTTCTTTTTCACTGGGTATGACAAGGGAACTTTCTTTATATACAAACTCAAACCTGAATTAAAAGAGGCACTTGAAGAATGCAGTTTGGTTGATAAAGAAAAGTTGGCTACATTTCAGAATACTTATTTGTTTTTATGGAATCCTAAAAAGTGGACTTGGGACACACTGGAGAAAGATATTGAGCAGGTTGACAAGACAGGCAAATGCTCCCAACGATGGAGTTGCGGAAGGACAAAAACCATACAAACCGGGGACCGTATTTTCCTTCTTAAACTCGGGACAGAACCCAAAGGAATAATAGCTGCTGGCTTTGCAACTTCGACGCCATTTTACGAGAAACATTGGGCAGATGAGAACAGAGAAACACTTTATATTACTATTGATTTTGAAGTATTATTAAATCCTGTAAAGGAACCAATATTGACAGTGGATAAATTAAATCAGAATGAGCTTACACAAAAGACACGTTCAATTTTACACAGACAAAATTGGACTCCACAATCTTCTGGTAGTATAATTAGACAAGAGCTTGCAGAGGAACTTGAAGCAGTTTGGTTTGACTTTTTAACAACGCAAAATATTAGACACAATCCATTTATTCCATCTGATACTGAGTCTCAGAAAACATACACAGAGGGAACGCCAAATCAAGTGACGTTAACAAAGTATGAAAGGAATCCTTTTGCAAGAAAACAATGTATCGCCCATTATGGACTGTCTTGTATTGTTTGTGGTTTTGACTTTGAGAAAACATACGGACAAGTTGGGAAGGGCTTTATTCATGTTCACCATTTACAACAAGTAGCAACAGTTGGGAAAACTTATGAGGTTGACCCAATTAAAGACCTTAGACCTGTTTGCCCAAACTGCCATGCAATGTTGCATAGACAGAATTCACTTTTGACTGTTGACGGGCTTAAGGAGATAATTAATATTGGTTGACATGACAAAAAAAAACGCCTAACCGATAACTAACAGCTTGCCGTCCGTTAACTGTCATTCACAATCAACATTATCTTCATTCACAACCCGACAATTATGAAAAAATCTTACAAAATATTCTATCTGCTGTTTCTGTTGACACTGAGTTCTACTATCAACGTAGCACAGCTTCCCGGCGACAGCATTAAAAAAATAATTAAGACAGAAGTTGACAATAAACGAAGCAAAGGAATTGTTGTAGGAATTATTAATGAAAAAGGTACGCAGGTTTTCGGCTATGGAAAAGTAAAAGATAGCAGCAACCAGCAACCCGATGGCAATACAATATACGAGATTGGCTCGATGTCAAAAGTATTTACTTCACTTATCCTTGCCGACATGGTAAAGAAGGGTGAAATAAATCTTGATGACTCCATTTCAGAGTTTCTTCCAAAAACAGTGAAAACTCCCACCAGGAAAGGAAAAGAAATTACGCTTTTGGACTTGTCAACTCAAACATCAGGTCTCCCCAGATTGCCGGACAATCTTTCTCCCAAAGACCCGAACAATCCTTATGCTGATTACACAGTAGAACAGTTGTATGATTTTATTTCCAAATTTAAACTCACAAGAGATATTGGCTCAAAGTATGAATATTCAAATTTGGGTGTTGGATTATTAGGCCATATTCTTACCCTGAAAGCAGGCAAAGATTATGAAACCCTGGTGCGTGAGCGAATTTGCATACCCCTGAAGATGAATAAAACCATTGTTACGCTTACACCCGAACTGAAATCTATTCTTGCGACAGGACATGACGAATCAGGCAATCCTGTTGAAAACTGGGATTTTCCTACACTTGCAGGTGCAGGCGCGTTGCGCTCAAATGTAAACGACCTTCTCCTGTTTCTTTCTGCCAATCTTGGTTTTACCAAAACCTCTTTATCAACAGCAATGGAACAAATGCATATAGCCAGGGACAGTACTGGTAATGCAAATCTCGAAATCGGGTTAGCATGGCATATCTGGAAAAAATTCGGGACGGAAATTGTCTGGCATAACGGTGGTACAGGTGGATACAGAACTTTTTTTGGTTTTGATAAAAAGAAAAAAATTGGTGTTGTTGTTCTGTCAAATTCAGCTAACAGTGTTGATGATATCGCTGAACATATTCTTGAGAGTAAGTTTGAACTGAAGCCATACCATTATCCCTATTACTTGAAGGACACGCTTGCAGCAACCATTAACAAAAAAGGGATTAACGCTGCAATAAAATTATATCAATCATTAAAAGAGCAAAAGAATTCGCGTTTTTTATTTTATGAAGTACAATTAAACCTGCTCGGTTATAGTGAACTTAATGCAAAAAAAGTAAAAGAAGCTATTGCAATATTTAAACTAAATTCAACAGAATATCCCAACTCCTGGAATGTTTTCGACAGTTTAGGTGAAGCTTATGCAGCAAATGGCGACACAAAACTTGCCATAAAAAACTATGAGAAATCAATAAAAATAAATCCTTACAACACTGGCGGGATCGAGGCGCTAAAGAAACTTAAAAGTAAATAAACGCCAACTCACTTAGCAATGTTTCAATGGCGGGTGGTTGACAGTGCAGTGTAGTTTAATAACAATAGCAAGCAATGCGTGATCATTGGCAATAATTGCAAAGGCATTATAATTTTAATACTTATGAAATATAAAGAACGACAGGAATGTATATTGGATAATGAACAGGAACTTGCTTCTATCCCGGGCAGAATACTGGCTATGTTGATTGATCTGGCAATAATTGTGGTCATATTTAGCATAATTGATAAGGCATTTGACTGGATTGGGCTCGGCATAACCAACATAAAGATGACCAATATTTTCCACATTGACATAGAAGCAAAGAATATGAACGAGGGAAACATTCAGATTTTCAAAACATGTTTGGGATTTGTCCCAATTATTTATTTTGCACTTACCACTTACATTACAAATGGACAAAGTATCGGGAAGAAAATATTGGGGATAAAAATCATTTCAATTTATCATCATCGTATTGGAATATGGCATTGCATAGAGCGCAGCCTGGGTTATGTGGCATCTACCCTTGAATTAATGATTGGCTTTTATCAGGTATTTTGGAATCCCAACAGAATGACGCTTCATGACAAAATAGCGGACACGATAGTTATAAAGAGTCGTAAAAAAAAGAAAACATAAATTGAAAACGAATCTGCGAAGTTGGTGCGCATAGGCAGTCAGACAGCAGGCGCCGATGGCAATGTTTCAGTATTGACTTTCCCCGGAGGGTATCAAACATGGATGACGGGGCTTGGCGTTTATTATCCCAACGGCAAGGAAACACAAAGAGTGGGCATAGTGCCCGATATTGTGGTTCACCCTACCATTGATGGTATTAAACAACACAAGGATGAAGTACTCGACAGGGCAATTAAATATATTAATGAAAAAAATTAATACAGTTCCTAATCGGGTAGATGTCTACGCCCGGTATTGCCGGACATAGTACGCCTCTTCCCGACCGTGGATACGGGACAGGTACACCACTGATCGCTTGGGTCGCATAAACAGCGATTCGTTAAGATGTGGAGCGCCTTTTGGGTATAGAGGGAATAAGTGCAATAATTGAAAAAAATATTGTAACTTTGAACAGAAAATTTAGAGTGAAAGAATAGATAACATATCAGTTATGAGTAATGCAAAAATATCCATACGCTTTTTTGACGATCGCGAAGTGCGGGCCGTTTGGGACGAACAAAACGCCAAATGGTGGTTTAGTGTGTTGGATATTGTAGCTTTGCTTACCAGCCAGGACGACTACACCAAAACCCGCAACTATTGGAAATATCTTAAAGCCAAATTGAAAAAAGAAAATAGCGAGTTGGTTAGTGCCACTACCCAACTGAAACTTCTAGCCAATGATGGTAAACGATATTTAACCGATATGCTGGATTACACAGGTATTATTGCCTTAGGTAAAGAATTTCCGGGCAAAAAGGCAAACCGGTTTATTGAATGGTTTACATACAGTGATGAAAGCATAGACGGAAAAAGCAAAACAAAAGCGTATGCAATGTTTGAAAGTTCTTTTACCAACAGCATAGAAGTAGGTACAACCAAAGGTTTGCAACAAATACACGCTTATTTGTTTGGCGGATTGTATGATTTTGCAGGGCAAATCAGGCAAAAAAATATTTCAAAAGGGGGTTTTCAATTTGCTGTATCGCGTTTCCTGGGCGAAACA
>CAISZK010000371.1 GCA_903889915.1 uncultured Bacteroidota bacterium | reverse complement strand
TTCGGATGGTGTGAGAAATCTCCTTGCCTACATCAAACCCCGCTCCTGAGCAGATTTTTTCAGCCATAGGTCTGTTCAAATTTTGTGAACAAAAAAAAATCTCTTTCAAATGCAACTAATCTCAATTGCCTTTTGCACTTTTTTCAGTTCATTAAAATGAACTGCAATAAATGCTGCTAGCTGCTATCTATTGCAGTCTGTCTTTAGCAGGCTGAAATAAAAATCTGTTGTCGGAAATTGCCTGGATGACTTTCAAAGTTTTTTTCAGAACTTGGAAAGTCTTTTTCCAATTGATAAAACCTGGAAAGTTGGAAGAAAACTTTCCAGGTTAGCTGCGACTAAAGTCAATTACCTTTTGCACTTTTTTCAGTTCGTTAAAACGAACTGCAAAAAATGCTGCACTGACATCTTTTGCAGTCTTGCTTTAGCAGACTAAAAATAAAATCATCCACTACTGCGCTTTAGCATCATTGTTTTTCGGGGTAATGAATCCGAAGGATTCACATGTTTATAGAAGATGAATCCCGGCGAGACATACGACTCTGGAGGAGTCGCACATTCCATGACAAAACATTTTCTATAAACATACAATCCCTTTCGGGATTAAGGAAAACCTGTCAGCGTTTTTTCAACCTGACAGCGTTTTGTGAACAAAAAAAATCTATTCTAAAATGCGACTAAAGTCAATTGCGTTTTTGATCTTTTCAAGTGAATATTAATGTAAAATGTAAAATGCTGCGGCAACATTGAACTTTGAACCTTAAACCCCGTAGGATGCAATCCAACGGGGTAAACTTTAAACCTGTTCTATCTTCTCAATTCAAAATTCTTCCCCAAATAAACCCTGCGCACCTGCTCATCGTTGGCAAGCTCTTCGGAAGATCCTGTTTTCAGTATTTTTCCTTCAAACAAAAGGTAGGCGCGATCGGTGATGTTCAGGGTTTCGTGAACGTTGTGGTCGGTGATGAGGATTCCGATATTTTTTTCTTTCAGCTTCGAAACTATCGCCTGAATATCCTCAACGGCTATGGGGTCAACACCGGCGAAAGGTTCATCAAGCAAAATAAAATGAGGGTCAACGGCAAGGGCGCGGGCTATTTCTGTTCTGCGTCTTTCGCCTCCCGATAGTGTGTTTCCCCTGCTTTTACGGATGTGTTGCAAGCCGAATTCGTCGAGCAACGATTCCATTTTAGCATTTTGCTCTTCCTTTGTAAGCTTTGTAAATTGCAGCACCGTCTTGAGGTTATCCTCCACACTCATTGCCCTGAATACCGATGCTTCCTGCGCCAGGTAACCAATTCCTCTCTTGGCCCTGCGGTACATGGGTTCGTTGGTTATTTCGATGTCATTCAGAAAAACCTTGCCGGAATTGGGCTTGATCAACCCGACGATCATATAAAACGAGGTTGTTTTGCCGGCTCCGTTGGGGCCAAGCAATCCAACAATTTCGCCCTGTTTCAGCTCTATCGAAACATCATCAACAACCATGCGTTGTTTGTACTTTTTGTAAATCCTTTCGGCTTTTAGTATCATATCAAATAGTTTTTATCAGAAGGCAATTTCCATTGTTCCCAGAATATTGAATTTCGAAATGTTGGGATGATTGAGATACGACAACCTCCACACTGCATCAATTGTAAAGACTTTAAAGATGTTTTCCAATCCCACACTAGCTTCGTAATACGGTTTGGTAATGGGATAAAGCCCTGCCGGGAAAACATTATACTGCCTGTTTGCCGTGCTCAGAGAGCCTATCACACCCCTGAACGAAGCAACTTCCCTCCAACGCAACCTGCGCATGAGCGGGATTTTATTCAAAAATAACCCGTCAAAATGATGCGTAAAAAAGAAATTCACATACTTGTCACTCACAAATTCGTAATAATTCATCATATTGAAAGCTAAAGGATCGAAAATCCATGTCTCATTACCTTCATGAAGTTTCAGCAATGGATATGGCAAAGTGCCCAAAATCCGGCCACCTTCGACCACATATTTAAACCAGCCAAAAGTACCAACATTAAACCAATGTTCAACTCTTAGTACAAAACGATGATATTCATAGTTGCTGTTGATGAAGTTTTTTATTCCATAATTATATCTGAAATCCAGCATGGGGTATGTTGAACTTACATGACGGCGAACAAATTCACCATAAATAAACTTCTCGTTGTACGCAAAGTGGGTATTCAATCCCACCTCGGTTGTGGTAAGTGATTTTTTTTGTATAACCTCACCGGGGTTACTGCTGTTGAATTCAAATTTGGTCAAACCTATCGGGAAATACTGCCTGTGGTCGAATGTAAACGTGTTTGAAAACCCGGTGAACCATTCATTCTCATAATTTGCTTTGAATTCACGCACCATCGAAAGTTTGTCAAAAGGCGCCCTGCTCAGCAGTGAAGCGAGAATATCGTCGCTGCGGAAAGCATTCACACTTTCGCCCAACTGTTCAATGTCGTACTTGTACAAACCGCCAATCGTTTTACGCGGGTTCTTGTTGAGCATGTACAAAAAGCCGCCGCCATATTTGAAAATATTGTCTTTTGTGCCATAGGCAACATGAGCATCAATCATCACTTTTGTGCTGAATTTGTTGCTTGTCCTGCCGCCCACCCTGAGCCTGATACCTTCGACGGCGTTAAAACTAAACATATTGAAGTAAGGACCTATTTCATAATCACCCGCAACATAGTAACCGGTCATAAAAGTCTTAAGAATGTTCCAGTAAAGTCTGAATATTTTAAGGGTTTTGATGGTATCAACCATTTTGTAAATGGACTTTTCATCTTTCGATAATGAATCATGACGGTTGGCAGCCCAATAGGCTTCACTCTTAACTTCGGCGCTGTCATCAACTTTTATGTTCATAGGCGTTTTGTAAAACTCCTCGCTTTTGGGGGCATTAAAAACATAGTCTCTGTAAGAAGTTGTTTTGGTTCCGTAAAAGCCCATGTTGCTTTTGGATTTATCAATCACATTAAAATCCGCAACCAGTTTGTCCTTGGTAATGATCCAGTTTTTCCCGTCAACATCATCAAATTCCTGCGTAGTTACAAGGTCATTCAGGAAATTGATGTTTGCATCCGAAGCAATGCGCATATCAATTTTTTTGATGGCAAACGAAGTGTCGGCCACCCAGAAATTACCGGTGAATGTAAGCTCTTGCTTTCTGCGGGGTTTGAACATGATCTTATAACACCATTTTTTGTCCATGGTGGCACTGTCAACCAGGTAATATTTGTAATAGGCAAGACCAAAGTTGGCAATAGGACAAACAAAATTCTTTTCAAAGATCGTGATGTAATTGTTATAGATATTCACATTTTCGTACATGTTGCCCACAAACTGCGCAATACTTTTATTTTTTATTCCTGAAACTTTTGATGCCAGTATCACTTCTTTTTTTGCCTTTGGCGATTTCCTGTAATAGATTTCAGAAATAGTTTCGGTCAGAAAAATAGGCAGATAGGATTTGCCATTCACTGTAGAAGTATCAATATTATTAAAGACAAACGAGAAGGGTTTCAACAGGCCTTTATCCTTGAGTTTTTCGGAAATGTTATTGGCATCAAATTCCACTTTACTGTAAGAGTTGTACTGGTAGGAATCGTAGATTTCGCCGCTGTTGATCTCTTTGTTTGCGATGATTTTCTTTAATAATATTTCAGCGGGATTGGTTGTTGGATGTATCACCACTTCGCTCAGGTTATATTTGTCCTCAGTCATTTCAAAGTCCAGTGTCTGAAATTTGTGCAATACGATCGGCTTGGCCAATGTATTATAACCAAGAAACGCGGCTGTCAGCGAGTCGGCGCCTACCGTAAATTCAAGTGAATATTGACCGTTAAAATCTGTACGTGCACCAATGGCGGTTCCTTTGATGTATATGTTCACAAAAGGAATTACCTCCTTTGTCACTGCATCGGTCACCTTTCCCATGATTTTGGTTTTTTGAGCCTGAGAATTAAGCGTGAAAGATGCCAGGCATAAAAGCAAGACAGAAATAAAAGTAAATTTAATGTAAGCGAATTTCATTCACCTGATTTAGGGGTGCAAAGGTACATAATCTCAACATAAATAAGATTAAGATTTCATGAAGAACTTATTTTTTTAGCTCTTCCCAGAACTCCAATGCCCTGCGTGTGTGCGGAATTACGATGGAGCCTCCGACGATATTTGCCACAGCAAAAATCTCCATTAACTCTTCATCTGAAACCTCAAATTCATGACATTTTTGCAAATGGTATTTCACACAATCATCACAGCGCAGCACCATGGAAGCCACAAGACCCAGCATTTCTTTGGTTTTAGATGGCAATGCGCCATCCTGATAAGTATTGGTGTCGAGATTGTAAAACCGCTTTATTACAAGGTTATCGGTTTCAAGGATCTTATCATTCATTTTTTGCCTGTAGGCATTGAATTCTTCAACAATTTTGCTCATAAATTAAATTGTCAATTGTCATTAGTCATTGGTCATTAGTCATTGGGTCATTTGCTGCGCGTCATTAATTGTCATTGGCGGATTAAATCTTAAATCAAAAATCTCAAATCTCAAATCTTTTTTGGTCAAAAGTCAATAGAATAGAGACCTGCCGCATGACTTCTGTTCGTATTATTTTAAAAATTGCTTTGCAACGTTCAGGTTGTTTTTAGCAAGTGTAAAAGTCGAATCAATTTTAAGGGCTTTTTCGCAATATTCAGCTGCTTCTTTCCAATTGCCCAGTTCATTATTGGCTGAACAGATATTGTTACATGCTGCAATGTTTTTGCTGTTATAACCCAATACTTTTTTAAAGGAAGCTATTGCCTGCGCAAATTTCTTTGCAGAGTAATAAATATTTCCAAGGCTCATGTAGTTCTTTTCATTGGGAGAAGTTTTTGCCAACGTTTCTGCATCTGCAATCTGCTTATCCTGTCCTGCCTGTCCATCGGTTGACACCTTCAAATTAGCAGTGGCAAGTTCATTACCGGGTTTAATTTCAAGCGCCATTTTTCCTGCGATAATTGCCTTATCCCACATTCCTAAATTATTGTAGGCAGAACAAATGTTATTATAAGCTACGAAACTCTTAGGATTATATTCCAATGCTTTTTTTGACGCTTCAACACATTGGACGTAATTATGGACATAAAAATATTGTAGACTTAAATTCACGTAATTTGTTTCATTTGGTGTTGACATAGCAAGTGTAATTGCCTGTTGCAGTTTTGATGTATCAGCGGGGGCGATCATGTCAGCAGTGTCTGCTTTCTTAGCTGCATTGACCTTTTCGATGTTAACAAAATAGACAAGGTAACATAAAGGAAGCACCACAAGAACTGCTATGATCCCGCTTACCAGTTTATTGACTTTTTTAGTCTCCTGTTTTATTGCTGTATTTTTCTTTGTTGTTGCCATGTTTATTAAAATTAATAATTTTACCGGCAAAATTACGCATAATTAAGAAGCGAAAAATATAAGATTATTTTGAGGCTAAGGATATTCTTAATTGCTTATTGATTTAAATAAATAATCTCAAACGAAAAACTAAAATGAAAAAATCTACATCTGAAAAATTTGGTTTCTTCGCACTTTGCTTTATCCTTCTAACAGGATTGATAATTACGTATTCCAATTCGTTCAAAAATCCATATCATTTTGATGATGACCATGCCATTGTAAATAATATCTGGATAAGGAATATCAAAAACATTCCCCGATTTTATAAAGATGGAACCACCACAAGTTCATTGCCGTCAAACCAGTCATACAGGCCAGGGTTAACTACATTAAATACGATAGATTATTTTATCGCATCAAAAGATCCATTTCATATTGGTGAAGATCCTCTATACCCCGGACTCCCCGGACTGAAACCTTTTTATTTCCATCTTTCAATTTTCATCTGTTTAATTTTTCAGGCATTTTTAATGTTCCTGTTGTTTAAAAAACTGCTTGATATCACGATCAAACACAGGTGGAACAAGTATTTTGCATTATTTATTGTTGCCCTTTATTGTTTTCATACGGCCCTTGCCGAAACTGTAAATTATATCATCTCCCGATCCGATGGCTTCTCAACGCTGATGGTGATGCTGGCACTGGTGATTTTTGTCTATTACCCCAAAAAGAGGAAATATCAGTTTTACATGTTGCCTTACATCTTCGGCTTTCTCGTGAAAGAGCCTGCGCTGATGTTTGGTCCGATCGTGTTTGTTTATCTTGTCCTGTTTGAAAAGCAAACTGATATTACAAAAATGTTCAGCAAAGAAAACTGGAAGAAAGTATGGACTTCATTCGTTTCAGTGATCCATATTCTTATCATCGGGCTTGCGCTTTATCTTTTCGAAGTTCACATGACGCCCAAAACCTGGACACCGGGAAACATTTCGCGCTGGGATTATTTTATCACTCAACCTTTTGTAGTGGTTCAATATTTCATGACTTTTATCTCACCCACACAATTATCAGCCGACACTGACTGGAAAACAATTCCTCAAATCATGTCAACACATCCGGCAATGGCATACAGAATGGTGTTCTTGGGACTGTTGTTTGTGATAGGGATGTTATGGCTTGCTGTTCGTTTGAGC
>CAISZK010000370.1 GCA_903889915.1 uncultured Bacteroidota bacterium | reverse complement strand
TCAATAATAAATCGAATAGCATTAAGCTTAGTTGCACATGAGAAAACAAAAAAACGTAGTGTTAAAGGAAAACGTCTGGATGCCGGATGGGACAATAACTATCTCCTGAAAATCCTAAAAAATTAGATGCGTTTGCCCTGAACTTGAACTGCTAAAAGATCATCAGCAAATGACTCCCGACCTTGTTTTTCGTGATCCATATTTTCTCGATTTTCTTGGATTAACAAACAATTATTCGGAAAAAGATTTAGAGTCTGCAATCATTTCGGAACTGCAGCAATTTATTACAGAAATGGGAAGCGACTTCGCTTTTTTAGCGCGGCAAAAACGGATTACCATTGATAACATTGATTATAAAACAGACCTGCTTTTTTATCACCGGCGGTTGAAATGTCTTGTGGCAATTGATTTGAAATTGGGTAAGTTTGAAGCAGGTTATAAAGGGCAAATGGAATTGTATCTGCGGTGGCTCGAAAGATACGAAATGGTGGAAGGTGAAAACAGTCCCATTGGACTTATTTTATGCAGCGGGAAAAATTCTGAGCATGTGGATTTATTGCAGCTTGACAAAAGCAATATCAGGATAGCTGATTACCTTACCATATTGCCTTCAAAAGAACTGCTCCTCGAAAAACTCCATCGTGCCATTGCTATTGCAAGGCAACGATTAGAAGCAAATAATGACAATCAATGACGCGCAGCAAATGACTAATGACATAATGACATAATGACCAATGACTATTTTGATTTGGAAAAAACTTTCGGGAAGGCGATTGAATAGGGGGAAATAGAATGAGCGTAAAATAAGATGGCTATTGACGGGGCTTACACGGCTGATAATGTGAATTATAATGATATAGTAATTGTTGAAAAATACCCACTAATTTTTAGCATAATTAAAGGATTTTTTTTCATTTCTTGTGGATCACAATAATTTCCAACTTTCTCCAACTTCTTGAACAAATATTGGAAGAGGTTTTGCATAAAAATTTATTCTGATTATTTTTCTAAATAAAAAACTAATCAAACCATTCGTTCTTTTGTTTATTACTTTTTGCCAGTTTGATTGCATGTAAAAAAGCTTGCTGTAGCCTTTCAGCAGTTGTTCTATTATTAATATGTATTATAAATTCATTAGTCATTTTACTAATGAATTTCCCTTTTATTTCTACGTAAGAATAAGCATTATCTGTAGGAAAAACTTCAATTTTGCCCCTTTTTTGATTAATAAAATCTTTAATATGTTCATGACAATTGAAATAAATTTGGTTTGTTAACAAAATGCAGGTTTTGACATCAACTAATCGAAATTTACTTGATATGTTTTTTGAAATTTTGGGGAGAGGTACACCTTTTGCATATTTTTTTTCTACTGTCTCTTTCTCCCACTCTAAACCATATTTTACTTGGGGTTTTTCTTCTGTTTCTGTATCAGTTTTTTTATAACTTATTATGCAATACCCATCAGTATCAAAAACGACATCAATATATTTTACTGCCATTTCACCATCATCATAATCAATTTTCAACAATAATTTCTTAATAATTGATATAGTTTCTTCCAATGATGGTTCAGGCTTTTTTATTTCATCTTTATTTATATCCGGATGTTCAATGTTGTCCTCAGAATGATACCCAACAATCGCCTTGACATTTTTGTTTTCAAAACTTTGTTTTTCATTTGAAGACTTTTTCATCAATGAAGATAAAATTCGATCATGTTCATTGACTTTTAAATTTATTTTTTGAATTTCATCTTGAATGCTAATTTCTTTAATTTGAATTTGTGAATTATATATTGATGTTTGATTGACTTTGTGAATAAAATCCGCATACCACTTTTTAGCAATATCAAGTTCTTCTTTTTTTTAAATACTCACAAACAAACCATTTCAAGAATTTATAATAATCCAGCTTTAAAATCCACAAATCTATTTCTTTAGCGCCTTCAAGCTCTTCGTGTCTTTTATTTCCTTTTTTTCTGACAAATGTAAAGTAGTCAATAAAATCTTGGGGAAATTCAGGAGATTTGGATGCCAATCTTATCATGTCAAACAAACTTGTGCCTTCAATTTTAAGGCCTGTTATTGTTGCAATTAAATAAAATCTGAGGCATCTTTCAATAACATTACCAGCTGCAATAAATATTTTATCATAGCTTTCATTGGCGTTAAAGACATCAATGCTTTGTACTATCAAAACACGATCAATTAATTCGTTAGCACTTTTTGGTAATTTCTCGTTTTGATTTTCTCTTTTCGTTTTGATTGAGAAAATACTTTGAGCTTGTTTTTTTTTCTCCATATTGATTATAAGAATAATGAGATGAAATTTTAAAATTATTGACTATTAATAAAAATGCATATTAAATTTGTGTTATTTCAGGAAATCTATTCTTTGCACAACATCTCACCAAAACAAATGGCGTATATGCAAAAAAGGGAAAAGATAGACTTAATTTAATAAAATATTTTTTTTATTCATACCATTTGTTCTTCCTCTCATTTGCAAGTTCTATAGCATGTTTAAAGGCAGATAAGAGCTTTTCACCTATGGTCAAATTTGAAAAATAAATTTCAAATTCATCGGTCATTTTAAATCTGTTATTATCATTAATCTCTACAGCATTAATAATTTCAACCACTTGCTCTTCCTTTTTATGAAAAGTACCATCCCCAACAGGAATTCTTTTTGCCGGTCTTTTTATGGGAGGCTTTCGACAATCAAAATAAATTTTGTTTGAACCTAATATAGGTGGTGAATTAACATCAATTAACCGAAATTTAAAGAATACTTCTTGCTCCTTTATGTTACCCCGATCATCAATTTCAAAATCGACTTTACCTATTACTTTCTTTATTGGTTCTGGTTTTTTCTTTCCTTTCCAATAATCTTCTTCATCAAGTATTTTATTCTCTACCTTTTTTTCTGATGCTTTTTTCTTAAAATTAATTATACAGTATTCATCATTATCTCTATTAAAAACGAATTCTGTGTATTTAACGATTTTTGAACCATCATCATAATCAATTTCTAACAATAATTTCTTAATAAATAATATTGTATCTTCCAATGACGGTTCAGGCTTTTCTATTTCGATATTTAGGCTTTTTGATGATTCATTTTCATCATCAGCAACATATTCCACGCTAGTAGCACCTTGTGAGGTTACAATATTTA
This sequence comes from uncultured Bacteroidota bacterium, assembly GCA_903889915.1. Classification (GTDB taxonomy): domain Bacteria; phylum Bacteroidota; class Bacteroidia; order Bacteroidales; family CG2-30-32-10; genus CAISZK01. The sequence continues at coordinate 17,464 of CAISZK010000370.1, read as the reverse complement.
GGTTGCCCATATAGTTTTCATTTGCTATTGCGGCTAATTTCTTTTCATATTCATCAAGCCTTAAATTGATTTTATGAATTTCTTCCGCAGAATTATTTTCTTTTAATTTGGATAGAGAGCAAGATGATAATGTCGTGTTATTTAATTTGCCGGTAAATTCAATATACCATTGTTTTGCAACATCAATTTCATCTTTTCTTAAAAACTCGCATACAAACCATTTAATGAACTTGTAAAATGTAAGTTTTAAAATTAGCAAGTTAATATCTCTTGCACTTTCTAGTTCTTCATGAACTTTATTCCTCTTAAGTCTAACCAATGTAAAAAACCCAATATATTCTTCAAAATCTTGGTTCTTTCTTATGTTTGCAATTAAAGCGAAAAACTCCATATGAATAAAATCAATATCTTTTGATTTGTCCTTCAAATAAAATTTAATGCAATTTTCAATTACATTTTCTGCTGATAAATAAATTGTGTCATTATTATCATCAGAATTAAAAATAACTTCGCATTGTTTTACTAAAATTCGATTATATAGTTCATCAGAATCTGAATAAATAGGATGAGTTGTAGTTTCATTTTTAGCTTTTTTTGAACCATTTCCATTTATGTTATTTTTTGCTGTCATAGATTAGTTTTAATTTAGTATTCATTGTTCCAGGACTAATGTCTAAAATTTTCGCTGCTTTTGCAGCATTTTTTCCATACATTTCATAAACCTTTTTAATATGCTCTTTCTCAACATCAGCAAGTTTTAAAGAATTTTCACGTTCAATAGTTGTAATTTTTTTTGGAAGAGACTCTTCTGTTACCTCTCCCTCAATAGTTGAATATAAACGCTCAATAAGATTTTCAAGTTCTCGAATATTACCGGGGAATGGATATGCAAGAATTTTCTTTTTTACGACTGATGAAATTTTCAATAAAGTAGTCTTATACTCCAACGATTTTTTTTGTAGGATAAAATTGAGTATCTCTTCCATTTCTTTGGAGCCTCTTTCCAACAGTGAAGGCAATGTCAATTCAACAACTGAAAGACGATAATAAAGATCCCATCGGAATTTGCTTTCACTGCAAAGTTTGACAAGGTCCTTATTTGTAGCTGCAATAACCCGAACATTTATTGGTCTTGAAATAGATTCGCCTATGCGGTAAATTTGTTTTTCCTGTAAAACTCTTAAAAGTGATTGCTGCATATAAGAAGATATGTCTCCAATTTCATCAAGGAAAATTGTGCCACCCGAGGCATTTTCAAACAACCCTGCCGTATCTTTATCAGCCCCAGTAAATGCGCCTTTTGCGAAACCAAACAATCTGCTTTCTAAAAGTGAATCACCAATAGCAGCACAATTAATAGGAATAAATCTGCCTTTTGATCTTGGCGAATTGTTGTGAATAAATTCCGCCAAACCTTCTTTGCCTGTACCCGTATCACCCAGAATCAATACAGTTATTTTATCCGTTGCTGCCACTTTTTCTGCCAACTTGTATATTGGCTCAAGGCTTTTGGTTATTTTAAATTGCTCATCGGATTTTTTGTTTTTATGATATTCCCTAATAAGTAATGCTGTGGGAATTTTTGATTGATCCAAATCAACCCATACTTGTTGGGGTTTGTTTTTTGATAATGTTTGTTCGGCTTTGCGTATCTGAAAAAGGTTGGTTTCTAGTTTTAATTTCTCATGAGCAAAATACCATGCTACTTGCATTGCAGGGGTACCCGGTGAAATAAAAATATCAATTTCATATTCATTCAATGAATAAAGAAGAGCATTTATTTTTCCGCATATTTCGCCGACATTGATAATATCTCGAATGTCTAAGGCTTTCTCCTCAATACGGTGATTATAATTATTTCGCAAATGATTTAGTAAGTATTGAAACTTGGTATCTTCTTCTGTGCTTTTTGATGCAGTAAGAAGTAAATGATATTCGTAATCGAGATAGAAATATTTATGAACAGTGCAACTCGGACCATCTGAGTTCACAGTGCCCTTTCCTTTTATAAAGTCATTTTCGTAAGCTATCCATGAAATAAGAATTTTTCCCATCTTGACATTTTTAAAACCACAAAAGTAATCAAAATTTGATATATGATTTCAAAATTTGATGACTTTATTTTAAAAAAAGCAGGGATTTTACTGTGGTATAAAGATTGCAAAACCTTGGTAAAATTAAAACATTGAATCGTGCTGACAATATTTTATTTGTTCTTTAAAAATGAAAGGAGGTGAAAGAATTGCCCGAAAATTCTTAAAATTTATTAAAATTTAACAAGTCTCTAAAGAAAAAAAATATTTGGTAAAAACTTAAAAACAGAATCAGATGAAAACAAAAAAAATGATTTCGATGATGCTTATAGCATCTTTGCTTACGTTGAGTCTTTATGGTCAAAATGTGAGTTTGTCAACAAATGCCACGATTATTGGTGGCAATGTCACTGCTTATTGGTCTGGATTTTCGGGCAACGTCAATGTGATCTTTGAAGAGGTGGGAGGCACCTTTATTACTTATGCCAGCACCAATGTGCCCGGCAATAGCAGCCAGGTACTCACTATGACTGATGCCGCAATTGGCACAGGTTATCATCTCACAGTTGGTTCATACTGTGTAAAAGTTGAGTTGCGAAGTAATACAAATATTAATGCTACGGCCTGCTGTTCCGTAAGCGATCCTGTTGTCAGTATTACTCCTTCATCAGCTAATTATGGTGACAATGTGCAATTGACATGGAGCGGATTTGCTTCCAATGTTAACCTGAAATTTTATGATGTAAACGGGTTTGTTACCTATGCCAACACTGATGTCAGCGGGTCAGGGCAGCAATCAATGACTCTTACTGATGCTGCAATCGGAGTGCCTGGCTATCATCTTCAGACATCTAGTGGCTATTATGTATATGTTGAATTAAGGGCAAATACGGCAGTAAATGAAAATTCCAATAATTTCACCATTACCGTCCCGTCATTAGCTGCTCCAACCAATCTCACGGCTACAGCACAGTCATCCTCTTCAATTCAATTGTCATGGAGTGCTGTTGCATCAGCCACCAGCTATGATATTTATTCATGTAGTGGGAATTATCTGGCAACCGTTTATGGTACAAATTATTTGGTATCATCACTTTTGTCAAACACATATTATTCTTATAAAATCAAGGCGGTTAATTCATTTACTTCTTCAGCATTTTCAACATGTGCGGGAGCCACCACACTTCAGGCAATAACATATCATATTGATCTTTCTTCTACCTCACGCAACGTCAATTCAAGTGCAGGAACTTTTGTAATAACGGTCAATTCAAGCTCAAACACAAGCTGGAGTGCTGTATCTAATCAACCATGGTTAAGTGTTGCCCCAGGCGCAGGATACGCAAATCTTTCAACTTATGTAACCCTCACTTATTCTTCAAATCAATCGGGAAATAGCCGGGTTGGGATAATTCAATTCACAGGGAGTGGTGTAAGTCAAATCTTCACACTTACTCAATCTGCAAATAATACAAACAACAATTCAACTTTTCAGTTAAGCTATAATGACACGTCCCATTTATACTGGCCTTTCTATAATGCTATTTACAATAATTCAAGCAACCCGGTTTCATCATGGAGCAATAGAGCAGGATGGATGAGCGGAAGAGAATGGCAAGTGACACATCCAGGCGATGATAGTTGGGGATCAACATGGAATCAGAATTTTCATGTGGGCCATGATTATTATGCTGATGATTGGAATAATCATACACACCAGGATTGTGGAATGAATCTTTACTCTCCGGTAAGAGGAAGATGTGTCCTTAGTTATTATTCCTCATCTTATGGGAATTGTATTGCGGTTCAATTAAGTGATGACACCAATTTCGTTATTCTTTTTGCTCACTTATCTCATCGTTATATCCAGGTAAATCAAAATGTAAATGTCTATGATTTGATCGGAGCAATAGGTTCTACGGGAAATTCAACCGGTTGTCATCTTCATGTTGCCCTTTACAAAAACACTCCTCACCCATTTAGCTTTTCCCAAATGACAAGCGCTAACGCGGCAAAATTTGAATTCGATGCCGTTTATATTCCTAACGGACAAAAAATATTTGTTTCGAATTCGGGTAATGATTTAACAGGTGATGGTAGTTCACAAAATCCATACTATTCCGTGCAAAAAGCTGTGAATATTGCCACTGAGAATGATAGTATCATGATTGATAATGGTACTTATACACCGGTTGTTTTTAATGGACATGATGTGACGTTGGTTGGCAAAGGTGAAAATAACACTTTTATTGATGGAGTAAATGCTAGTTCATGTCTTTCAATTCTGTCAGGCGAGACAATTAAAATCTATGGAATGACACTGCAAAATGGCAATAGCATGAATGGTGGTGCAGTAAATATTGAATGGGGTGGCTCTTGTTATGCCGATAGCTGCATAATAAAAAATTCAACCGGACAATATGGTGGTGGAGTAAGTGTTAATAATGGCGTTTTTTCTATAACCAATTCAGAAATTAAAAACAATACTGCAATCTATGGGGGTGGCATCAATGCTCATAACAATTCAAGAATCTTTGCACAAAATTGTAAAATTAATGACAATATTGCGACAACAACTTCTATTTCCGTTAATACATCTGGTGGCGGTATTACTTGCTATATTGGATCGTCTGCCGTATTAATCAACTGTCTCGGGCATCATAACATCGCTGATTATGGAGCCTTCTACCATGGAAATAACAGTTGCGGGTTAACTCTGATCAATTCAACTATTAGTTTAAACAGAACAAATAAAGACGCTGCTGCTATTGAAATAATTGACTCAACTATGTGTGATATTCAAAGTAGTGTAATATGGGATAATCATCCAAGGCAAATCATACTGTCAGGCTGGAACAGTCCAAGAATTAGCTGTGCCAGCATTGATTACACTGCGATTAAGGCAGGTTATTCTGGAATAATTACAAATGGAAACATTTTAAACTACGGCACAAGTAATCTTACCAGTGATCCATTGTTTCAGGATACAACTGCTTTAGATTTCACTCTTCAACCAAGTAGCCCGTGTATTAATAGTGCCAGTCCTGATAGCTGTGAAAACCTTACTCAATTTGATCTTTCTGGTAATAATCGAGAAATTGATTCATACATAGATCGCGGTTGCTACGAATCGCTCATATCAATAACAACAGGTGTCAATGATGAAATGAAAAATGATAGGGATGCGATAATTTTCCCAAACCCATCAAATGGTGATTTTACAATAACCGATAACATTATTTCACTTGAAATTTCTGACAATACGGGGAAATGCATAGTCTTAAATTCCCCAAAAGTTCACAATGAAAATGCTACCAAAATAACATGCTCCGGCATATTGAAACCGGGCATTTACTTTGTTAAAGCATCAAAAGAAGATGGCGCCGTATTTAACAAGAAACTGGTTGTTATCAAATAGATTTAATCAGTATTGTTGATTTAGTCTTAAAAGGGAAACACCGGAAGTGACATTCTACTTCCGGCGTTTTTTTGATATAATAAATTCCTTCTAATAAAACAAACTCAATTCAATTATCTCGATTCACTCTTTGAAATTCAGCATCAGGATAAGCCCTGAAAAACCCTTGTGCTTTATCTAAAATTTTCTAAAAATCGTTTTCTCACACAACTAAAACTCTTCCAAACGGACTGGTTGACATGGTAGAGTTAGTGGTTGACATGGTAAACTAACTGTACCATGAGGTACAGTGACTGGTTGACGTGGTAAACTAACTGTACCATGAGGTACAGTAACTGGTTGACGTGGTAAACTAACTGTACCATGAGGTACAGTGACTGGTTGACGTGGTACACTAACTGTACCATGAGGTACAGTGACTGGTTGACATGGTAAACTAACTGTACCATGAGGTATAGTGACTGGTTGACGTGGTACAGTTAGTCTTTCATCTTGCAAAGTGGCATCAAAACACCTTTGATTTATTAATTGAAAGTATTGATTTGGTCAGGGCATAAAAAAAATGCCGTCCAGACATCAGCGTCTGAACGGCATTTGGAGTGTTTCAAACCGGCTTAAATTTCACGGATGATTAAATGACAATTAAACTAATTGTTTGGTCCCAGTCCGAAGGACCATCTTTTGTGTTAACGCGATGACGAAAATAAACTTTTGCTCCTGGCTTAATGTTATCTACAACAGTCTTCGCTTTTGTTGTAGCAGGAATGATAGTGACATACCAGCTTACAGGATCATCGGGGCTATACGACATGCACCATTCATGTGCTCTTTGGTGCCCCTTAACACCAGAAGATAATTCCACTGAACCGGAATTCAATTGTTTTACCTGGAATGTACGTTTTTGCTTTATAGCAACTTTCTTCACATGGAACAAAGCGCTCAAAGCGATCGTTTCGGCTAATTCAGGATTGGCGTCACAAATTGACTGGCAATAATCTCTCAAAGCATAAACCGCTTTGATGAGTATTGCTTTCTTAGCATTGCGGGCCTGAACTCCGCCTGGTGCCTTTGATTTTGCTGCGACCTGGGCATCTTTAAGGTCGTCATTTTTAGTTTTCACCGATGCCAAAGTAGGCGATGGCGTAGGAAACCACGCGTTATCAGTCATCGCCTCAAGAATGGCGTAAACATCGGTTATTAACTTGTCAACGCTACGTGGGCATTTAGCGACGACTAAAATGTGGTGAGTAACCACTGTTGGAATCATGGCAAGTAGGAATACGAAACCCACAGGTATTCCGGCTATCTGCCTTAACATTGTCTTCATAAAAGAATCTCCTATTGATTAAAATTGAAAAATTTACCCCGTTGGATAATTTGTTTTTTTATTCACCACATAGAATCAACGGGAATCCCACGGGGTGAATTGAATTTGAAAAGCCGGTTTGAACCGCTCTTCAATTAGATTGTCGTTTAAGGAAGGCGATTATCACAAAAAAAGTGATGTTTTTTGTTAAAATTTTATAAGTGATTTATTTTGAGGGAGAAAAAATTGTTGAAATTTGAGATGGTAGGGGGGTATTGTGGCTAAAGCCCCCGGACTTTTGTTCTTTTTACAGTCAGTTGAAAATGACTGTAATAGATAAAATGAACTGCAAACAATTCCAGTTATAGTATCAATTGTAGTTGCTCTCAAGCAACTGAATAGAATATTTCACTTCACAACAATTCCTTTTTATGCCCTTTCATCATTTTCATTACCTGCAAAATCTCTGTTGTTATCCAGCGTGAAATGCGGAAAGTGATAACGCTAAGATCGCGGTTGCTTTCATTCGTTTGAAGCAGTTTATGCATTTGGTCATGATTAAAACCCAGGAAATGCAGGCAGCCTATTTTGTATTCGTCATCATTAAACTTATCATACTTGTACAGTCGTAGTATGGCAATCCTGATCAGGGGATGCAGTTTGTTCATAATGGTTTGATGATGGATTTTCAGGAAATCAAGTTCAGGTAAAAGGTAGAGGTCTATTCGGATAAGTCTGTTTTACCACGAAAATTCAAAAACACAATTCCGCAAGTGCGGAATCACGAAAAACAACTATACCGGATTTTTTTTATTTTGTATGGTTTACCCCGTTGGATATCTTTCAGATTTAATGAGTATCTTTAAAACAGGGTTACCCCACGGGATGAAGTGTATTGGTGTTTTTGTGGCAGTTTTTTCTTTTCTTACTTTTTGGAGCAGGATAAAAATTTTACTCTGATTTTCTCTGAATGACAAAATCACTGATTGTTCATTTTTTCCTGATAACATATATCATACTTGAATGATCATGTCGCCTGCTATTTGCTTTGATATTAGATTTAAGTCCTGTGTATAAGGCTTTCAGAAGATTTGAAGACCCGTTTTTATACTTTTCACTCAGCATGCTGACATAAAATGAATCGAACTTCATCGGTAAGAATGAGACAATTGCAAAACCATGCTTTTTTATCAATTCTCCCATTGTTTCCGGCGTGAAATGATATAAGTGTCGTGGAACATCAAAAGCCGCCCAGAACTCACCATAATGCGTCGCATCGAAAGATATCCTGTTTGGCACTGCTATAAATAAAACTCCATCATCTTTCAGCACTCTTTTCACCTCCTGCATGCGTTCATTCAACAAAGAGACATGTTCCAGCACATGCCACATGCTGATCACATCCATCATTCCGTCATCAATCTCTTTTAAGTGAGCTTCTTCATAAACGTTGATGCAATATTGCTTGACCGCAAACTCTCTGGCGGTCTGATTTGGCTCAATGCCAAGTGTTTCCCATCCGATTTTCCTGAAAAGGCTTAATAGTTCTCCGCTTCCGCAACCGATATCAAGGATTTTATTTCCTTTTGCATACTTCGTAACCAATTTAAGTTTAGCTTTATGCGTATAATTTCTGATAAATTTATAAACAGAATTAACGATACCTTTGCTGGTCCCTGAATGAGAAATATATTCTGTAGATTCGTAATATCCAGCTAATTGACTTTGTTCAGGTCGGGGATTTACAAAAGTAAAACCACACTTATCACATTTGACGATTGTGAATTTTTCTTTCGTCAAAAAATGATCAGTACATGTCAAAAAAACTGAATGCTTTTCGCTGCCGCAAATAGGGCAATTTTTAAGTTCTTCCATAAAATGTCATTATTGTTCCACGTGAAACATCACATTCTTTTTCTTTATCAGAATGCAATTTTTCTGCTCACAATCTTTATTTAATTTTTCGTTTTGATGCCTTAAATTTTCAATAAAAAATCGGAATGGTTTGTTGTAAAAATCAAAATTGTTCAGTTATCTTTTCTAAGAAAATCTATTCAATTTCTACCTTAATTTTCTTTCATTTCGAATAATTCATTGAACCAAATTCCTTACTATTTATCTCCCCAGGTAAACTAAAAGTACAGAAATATCAGAAGGTGAAACACCGCTTATTCTTGAAGCTTGTCCCAATGTCTGCGGACGTATTTTGGTCAGCTTTTCCTTGGCTTCACTGGATAAAGAACTCAGCTTATTATAATCGAAATTATGCGGAAATACAATATCCTCCAGCCGGTTCATTTTCTCAGCAATTTCCTTTTCTTTCTCAATATAGCTCTCATATTTTACGAGAATTTCAGCTTCCTGAAGAACCTCATCAAAGGCCAATCCGGAGCCATCTTTCTCAACAAAATTCATTAATTTTTCTGAATATTTTATCAAATCCAGGATAGTAATTTGGGGTCTTAAAAGTAAATTACCCAGTTTTGCTTTTTGAGATATTTCGGGTGTTTCGGATTCAATCAATAAAGCATTTATTTCATCCGGTTCAATGTTCTCTGTTTTCAAAAATGTAATAATATCCTGAACTTTCTTTACTTTTTCTTCCAAAGAAATTAACCTGTTTTTTTCAATTAATCCAATTTCATATCCCTTCGGAGTAAGTCGGATATCCGCATTATCCTGCCTCAAAAGTATCCTGTATTCCGCTCTTGAAGTAAACATTCTGTATGGTTCCCTTGTTCCCTTTGTAACGAGGTCATCAATAAGAACTCCGATGTAAGCTTCATTTCTTTTTAAAATAAAATTGCTGTTGCCTGAAATTTTTTTGTGCGCATTTATGCCTGCCATCAATCCCTGGCAAGCCGCTTCTTCATAACCCGTAGTTCCGTTTATCTGTCCTGCAAAAAATAAATTTTCCACAATTTTCGTTTCAAGGGAATGATAAAGTTGCGTTGGAGAGAAATAGTCATATTCTATAGCATAACCCGGTTTGAAGATTTTTACTTTTTCAAAACCCTCAACCTTTTTCAACGCGCTGTATTGTATATCCTCCGGTAAAGAAGAAGAGAAACCATTTACGTAATACTCAATAGTGTCCCAGCCCTCAGGTTCAATAAATAGCTGGTGCCGTTTCTTATCAGAAAACCTCTCAATCTTATCTTCAATAGAGGGGCAATACCTCGGACCTGTTCCTTTGATCCTACCAACAAAAAGCGGAGACCTGTCAAAACCGGTTCTCAGAATATCATGAACCTCTTCATTGGTGTAAGTAAGGTAACAACTTTTCTGCTTTAATAGTTTCGGGGTATTGGTGAAAGAAAATTTTTCAGGTTCCTTGTCTCCCTCCTGCTCTACCATTTTGCTGAAATCAAGAGAACGCCCATCTACTCTTACCGGAGTTCCTGTTTTCATTCTTGCTGATTCAAAACCCAGGTTCACCAATGAAGCAGTTAAACCTTCGGCAGAACTTTCACTATATCTTCCCCCTGAAAAACTCTTTTCACCAATATGAATAATTCCATGAAGAAAAGTTCCGTTTGTAAGAATAACTGATTTGGATTTTATTTCAATTCCCAGAGATGTTTTAACACCGGTGATTTTTCCTTCCTTAACAATAATTGAAGTTACAATATCCTGCCAAAAATCGAGATTTGGAATTCGTTCCAAAGTCTTTCGCCATTCATAAGAAAACAACATTCTGTCACTTTGCGCTCTTGGGCTCCACATTGCAGGACCTTTTGATTTATTAAGCATCCTGAATTGTATCATGGTTTTATCAGTAATAATTCCTGACATTCCACCAAGTGCATCAATCTCTCTTACAATTTGCCCTTTTGCAATTCCACCCATTGCAGGATTGCAAGACATCTGTGCCATATTCATCATATTCATTGTGATCAATAAAACTGATGAACCAAGCTTTGCAGCTGAAGCAGCAGCTTCACAACCTGCATGTCCGGCCCCAACAACTATGATGTCATATTCTTTAAACATGGATATTATGTTTCACGTGGAACAAATAAATAATCATTTAGTTTTGAAAACAGTTAAAGTACTCATTTAATGCAAAATGCAAAGCAATAAAATGAAATTAAAGCAATCATTTTCATCACTTTATTTACTTTTGTTTCCAATAAATTTACTTAGTATTTTACAAATGTAAGAAATTCTTCAAATCCTGATATAGAATTAACAGATAATGGTCTTCTTTAGCTCTCATAACAAGCTTCTCACTTTGTTTCTTATCTGCATAACCAGATAAGTGAAGAACACCATGGCATATTACTCTGCATAGTTCATCAGAAAATGACTTTTTGAATTTTGTTGCGTTCTCCCCTACCCTATCTATGCTAATAAAAATATCGCCTGAAATTTTATCACCCAAATTATAATCAAAGGTTACAATATCAGTAAGAGTTTCGTGATTCAGGAATTTTCTGTTTATCTCTGAAAGGTAGGTATCATCACAGAAAATGATAGAAATGTTCTTAGGAAATTTATTTTCTGACCTGATTATTTCCTCAAGCCAGGATCTAATGACTTTTTTCTTCTTTAAAGAGAATGTGATATTTTGGGTGTAAAATCCAATCACAGCTTCATCTAAAAGTCATTCAATTTGTGAAGTTACTTTGCAGAATTGTTACTGAAATTTTGAGTAGCAGCTCTTTCTTTTTGACCTGAAAACTCTTTCAACTGATTGATCCTGTCAATAGCCAATTCACTGTTGATACTTGATATTTTGAAAAGAATTTCAATTTTAGTTCCGCTCTCAGGAAACCTTACTTCATCGGCAAGTGTTTTTATAAGGAATATCCCTCTTCCTTTGATCTTTTCAACTTCAATATTGATGTCAGTAGGGTCAGGAACATCATTGATATTAAAGCCAATTCCTTCATCGGAAATAGCAAAAGATAATCCCTCCGGTTTTGATGTAAAATCTATAGTTACATTCCTTGCCGGATCATTATTATTCCCGTGCCTTACCGCATTTTCAAATGCTTCGGTTACAGCTATCAGTATATTGCCAAAATAAGTGTTGTTGATATTATATTCTTCGCAAATATCTTCAACAAACCTTTCGACTTCATGAATGCTACCCGGTAAAGAGGGTAAAACCAGTTGTAGTTTTTCTGAAATCATATTAAAAATTCCTAGTCCTCAAAATTATAAAAATATTCGTTCACCTTGCTCTTATAAAAAGTTTTTAATGAAGGAGGAATTGTTTTTAACAACTCAACTTCTTTCGTTTTTATACCATTATACTCAAAAAACTTGCTAGGGTTACTAAAAATTGAATTTTTTGCTTCATTAGATTCTCGTTTCTCATCCAGTTCTCTTTCTTTCTCAGCCTTTTCAGACTCTAATAAGCGGGTTAAAATATCTTTTTGTCTCTTGATTGTTTCACCATTTAATATCTTATTCACAAGATCCTTTTCTGTTTTATCCATTTTATTCTGCAGATCATTCAAATCTCCGGTATTTGTTTTACCTTCTTCCTTTAATTGCTCTGTCAATTCTTTTAGTTGCTTTCTGATTGCCTCCTGCTCTGCTGCAAGTTTAGCCAATTGCTCACTCATAGAGGAACCCTTCGGAATAGTTCCGTTTTTCAACTCTTCCATTTCAGCATTTAATTGTTCCTGCAATTTTTTCATTGACTTAAAAGAAGGTTTGCCACTTCCTGGTTTGGTACAATTGCCCGGTTTTTTACATTTTCCGGATGATGATTGTTGTTGTGATTGCTGTTTCTCCATAGAAGTTAATGTCTCTGATAACATCAATGCAAGATTATTTATTGAAGTCATCGCAAGTTGTTGTTTTGCCTTTCCTGAATAAATATTTCTTGCGCTCAAGTTGGTTATTGCTTTTGCAACATTATCATTAATTTCAGTTATTTCCTGGTTAACATACGTTTTTATTTGAACCTGCCTTTTACTGAGTGCAAACAATGAATCTTCAATCATTGAGAGATCATCTTCAAGGTCTTTTTGACCTTCCATTACGGTAACGAATTTTGGGTCTGTAGTGGACATATCTGTTAGCTGGGTCATAAGGTCTTCCTGTCCAAAAGAAGCTCTTACAAGGTTCTCCAGTATGGCTCTTAGGCTTTCTATATCCTCACCTTCGCTCTGGTCCTCACTCTCCTCCTGCTCTACGGTCAATTTGTCAGAAAGCTCTTTCATTTTATCTGAAGCACTCTTCTGTGATTGCGAAGCTTTTTTATTCTTTTTATTTGACAGGTTATCCGTACTATTCTTCATATCCTGATCAATACTTTTTTGGTCCTTTTCTGTACTGTCAAACTTGTTTGGCTTATCCAATTCTTTATTTTGTTTATCAAGATCATCAAGGTCTTTCTTAACACTATTAAACTCTTTATTTAAACCTTCCTGCTTTTTCTTTAAGGAATCACTACTTTTTGAATCTGATTTCTCTGTTTCTTTTGATAATGAACTTTGCTTTTTTGATAATGAATCAAGTTTGTCAATGGTTTGATTTAACTTCTTTTCAAATTCCAGCTGTTTGAAAAGCTGTAGATCCCTGTCAAGTTGTTTTGTGAGATCCTTATTTGACAATTTCATTTTATCCAGCATTTCTGCAATTTTTGTCTTATCCATTTTATCCAACAATTCCTGAAGTTTTTTAAATAAGGCTTTCATATCATCTGTCATCAGTTCATTGAAAAGCTTATTTAACTCCTCTTGCTTTTTGAGAAGATCTTCATTTTCCTGCTGATATTGTTTCTCCTCATTTGTTTTTGCAAGATTCTCTTTCTGTATAAGGTCAACTTTGTTCTGAAGGCTAATCTGTTTATCCAAAAGATCCTGAATTTTCTTTTTCTCCTGCCATGAAAGCGCTTTTTTATCAATCAGATCTTTATTAAGATCTTCAATCTCTTTCTGAAGTTGTTTAGCTTCAGTGATGGAAGTATTCAGATCGCTTTTAATTTGTTCATTAGTTTTTTGCGTTTTCTTTTCAAGAGAGTCAAGAGAAGGTAGCTTATAAAGAAGTTTCTCTGACCTTGTAGCTTTACTTCCATTGATTGCATCATTATCTCTTACCTCAAAATAATATTCATACTCTGTTCCTGGAACTTTTGCAATGGTACTGAAATCAAAATAATAATAAAATTCCTGCTGAGTAACTGAATTGTTTATTGCAACTGATTTGAATTCAGATTTAGCTGTAGCTGAAGTGTCATCACTATTCAGCTTTCTATAATTAAACGTAAGCCCATTAAAGCCATAGTCATCCTTTATCATTCCTTTAAAATAATAACGATAATGGTAAATGGAATCTTTGTATTCCTGTACTTTAATGGTAGGATAGGCATCCGGGATAATACTGATTGTATAAGTCAGAGAGTCTTTATTTGCCAGATGCTCATTCGAAGGAACTATGGAATAATTCTGACTGTTTTTAAACACTTGAGTATATGAATAACTGTTCTCATTTTTTATGTCAGTTTTAATTGATCTATCCTTGAACCTTAGGACAATATTATTTACGTCTTTGGTTAGAAAATGCCAATGGATTTGTGTTCCTTCGGGAACAACAAGATCGCCCGTGTTCTGCAAGGATTCATTGGTTTTACCAATGTAAGCAGGGTAGGTAAGGGACACGTCAAAATTCAGAAGAATAGGTTTTGGAAGAACACTTATTTCATACTCTTTTGAATAAAATCCATCAGCATAAATTCTGAACGTTAAACTTTTTTGCAGGTTTTTAAAATGGTAATTAAACTTAACTGTACTTTCTTTTGCAAGCTGGTACTGGTTTCCATCAACCTCCACAAAAATATTTTCAGGAATTTCATCACCCGTCATTTTGACATTCAATAAAAAGTCCTCCTGCTGCACTGCCTGCATTTTGTTATTCAAAACAACAAACTGGAAAGGTGCTTCTCTTTCAAAAAAAGTGTTATGCTGAAGAATTCTCTTGGTTGAATCGGTTATCAGACTCGGAGCAGCAAACAAAAGAAGAATGATAAAAAGCAATGGTATCGCGGCATACTTCAGATACTTTCTGTTCTTCTTAATGTCAATTGCTAGAGTAAAAGGAATAGGTTTGAGCTGCACAATCTTTTGATCAATACTTGCTTTTATTAAAGCCGAATTTGAATTTCCGGAATCCTCAAGTTTTTTAAGCTGAAGTGTGTTTAAAAGCTTATCGCGAACATCCGTGAAGTGCGTACCAATAATATGAGCAGCTTGCTCATGCGAGATAACACTGCCTATTCTGTATAACTTTAAGAGTGGTTTAAAAAAGTAAACAACGAGTATGCCCAAATTTACCAGCATATAAGAATAGAACATGATGGTACGTACTGTTATCCCGAAGTGGCCAACAGACTCCAGAAGTGTGACAGAAATATAGAACACAAGCAAAGCACATACGCTGTATATCCCGCCTTTTATAAGGAGGTTCCTGTAATACTTGCGTATGAACTCATCAAGCTTGCTGATTAATATTGAATAGTCGTCAGTCACTAATAATAGTTTAATTTGCGTTGAACGAACCTTAAAATTTTTTATTGCAAAATTACGAAATATTACGAACCAAATCCAGTAAAACCTTGGACTTTAAACAATCTTAACTATTTCTTTTAAAGCCTATATCGGATAATTAATGTGATCACTTTTAAATTTGCAGGATTACTTATCTTTATTCAAAGTTATTCTGAATGTAGTACCTTTTCCAATAACTGAATTCCGAACAAATATTTTCCCTCTATGATAGATCACAATGATCCTTTTGCACAGAGTAAGTCCGAGTCCCCAACCACGTTTTTTACTTGTATAGCCAGGTTTGAAAACCGTTTTATACTTTGATTTAGAAATCCCTTTCCCGGTATCACAGATATCAACATGTACAAGATCGTTTTCTTCAGTAATAACAATTTCAAGTTTTCCTTCACCATCCATTGCATCAATGGCATTCTTACACAAGTTTTCAATCACCCATTCAAACAAAGGTGCGTTTAAAGGCACAAGACAAACATCTTCTTTGGATAAATTCATTGAAAACAAAACCTTTTTTGATGTTCTTGCTTTCACATATTCAATGGCATCATAAATAGTCTTGACCAGGTTGTCTTTTTCCAATCTGGGCAGTGAGCCTATGTTTGAAAAACGTTGCGTAATGATCTCTAATCTCTTTACATCTTTTTCAATTTCAGTGATCGTATCTTTATCAATGTTTTTCATCTTAAACAACTCCACCCAAGCCATAAGCGAAGACAAAGGAGTTCCAAGTTGATGAGCAGTTTCTTTTGCCATACCTACCCAAACCTGATTCTGTTCAGTCTTTCGTGCAGTACTGAATAGAAAATAAGCTGCAAGAAGAAAGAGTCCTATAATAAAAAACTGAACATAGGGGTAATATTTAAGTTGTGTCAGCAAGAAAGAATCTTCGTAGAAAACATAGCTTTTCCCTTGTCCGGAAAGGTCAATTTCAATAGGTTTATTCTGTATTTGCATTGAATTGATCATTTCACTGACATAATTTTTGTCATTTGCTTTTACAGAATCAATATTGCCGGAACCAATGATCCTCTCTTTTGTACTGTCAGTAATTATAACAGGCACAGAAGCTGAGTTTACTACGACTTCGGAAATAAATGATTTGATCAGGTCATTGAGTACATCACGCAATCCGGTAAATAATTTCGATTCTTTGTAGTATAAATAGCTTTTTTTCGAACCGTACTTAACAACAATAGGATTGTATTCTGTGAAATCTTTTAGAAGTTTTCCGGCAAGTTTGGTTCCTCTCAAAGCATTAATTTTTTCCAGGTTTTTTAAACTATCCGGAGTAAAGTCAAGGTTTTTTGCAGTGGTAATGATACCTACATCATCCGTGAGAATAACAGGAATGTTTGTATTGCTGGAAATTATTTCTGAATAGAAGGTCAGGTCCTCTGTGTTATCAGCTTCAATTAGACGTTTTGTCGCTTCTGACCAAAGCTCAACTCTTTTACGTTCTTCAATTTTTATCTTATCAAAAAATTCTTCCGTATATTTTACGAGGCTTGCCTTTTTCTGAACAGCATCAGCCCAAGTTTCAATTTTCTTGCGTTCATCTTTTGCAATTTTATTCACCAAAATATTGGTGTACCATAGCGAAGCGCCAATGATAAGAAAGGCAAAGGCCAATAGCAGCCATTTCCATTTTCGTTTTTGAATGTAAATATCCAAATTGCCTTAGTTTAAAAGTTAATGAGATGCATAACTAAAAAATCAGAATTTTATTGTGATACTTTGAGGTGCTAAATTACTAAAAAAATGAATTCAGAAAGAAACCCAAGCAACGTTTATCAATTTGCACTTTTCCTATCTGTTGATTTTTCAATAGAAGTATGGGGGGTTGTTTTTAAATCTGAAATTATCTGAATAAAATTTTTGGTAATTGCTCCCATTCCTTTTTGCCCTTTCAATTTTTTAACCAATGTAAAGCTTCTGATCAAAAATATTATTTTGATTGTGATAATTGAAATATATCTTCTGACTTCAGCTCAATCTTTTCCTAGAATACAGTAAATGAATGTAATTACATAATATCATAGCCTAGTTATACCATTAGCTATTATAAGATAGTCTGTTATTAACCGCTTACTGTTAATATCTTTTTTATTTTTTAAATAGACTAATAAATATAAGCTGTATCTTTGTTCCATGGCAAAAGCACTATCATTTACAGTAAAGGAATCGC
>CAISZK010000369.1 GCA_903889915.1 uncultured Bacteroidota bacterium | reverse complement strand
GTATTGACCTCAATGATGCTTCCTGCTTTGGCGGTGATCTTAAGAGTTTGCAGCAGCAGGTCTTTGTACCATTGTTCATCTTCTGAAAAGAATCTGCCTTTGTTGTTCATCTTCACTTTGTCAATATGCCCGACAATGGTGGGCTTTTCGATACTGATCATTTCCGAAACCTGTTCATAATATTTCTGAACTGCAAACTGAATATTGTTGTGAAAAATGTTCAGCAATCCCTCTGTGTAGTTGGTGTCGGGTCCGTCAATGAACCACAACTGTCCTGATTGTTTTTCTTTCACCAGATGAACAGAGCCAATAATATAATCGAGACCATGCTTTTTCTGTAACAGGTTGAACTGACCAATAACCCCCGGAATATAATCCACCTCAAGAGCCAGGAAAACACTGATCTCACCGGCATGCCTCTGCTGCAGACTTTTTATCTCGGTCTTATATTCCTCAAGCATATAATCCTTGATGGCGTAATTGTTATCGAAAGGCATAGGTGCATGGCTTGAAAAACCTATGGCTGACATGTTTTGTTTTATTGCTTCCTGTATGTAGAATTCGGGGGTTTCGGATCCATCACAGAAAAGCGAGTGTGTGTGATAATTTGAATATCTCATGAATATCTTCAATTAAAAAACGGTTCTTTTTTTAAAAATCTCAGGTAAAAAGAGGTGCAATGTTACTAAAAATTTCCTCAAAAAACAGAAAGTGCGGTTACCGTTAACTTAACCAAACCGACCGTTCGTTTGACCAGACCGACCGTTTACTTAATTGCCATGGTTTTTTGGAACATTGCATAGTACTTTTGTTGTAGAAATTAATTAAAGGCAAAATATAAATTCTAAAAATTATTAATGAACTTTAAAAACACAAAGCCATGAAAACATTAATCAAGGAAAATGTGTACCTGCTGATTTATCTGGCCTTCGTTACCTCAATAGTGATTATTGGGATGACCATAGGTTAATGCGGAACATTGAAAAGCATTCGGAAAACCTAACACTCCAAGTTTGTTTGTTTTGTTTTTTCTTCATAGTTTAAATTTAGGTGTTTCCGACAGGGGAGAACGTTACAGCGGTCTCCCCTTTTTATTTGGTCATTAGTCATTGGTCAATAGACATTGGTCAAGGGTCAATAGTCAGCGGAGGGTTTATTGAGCATTGCTGCTATCTCTTGACTTATGACCAATGACTTATGACTAATGACTATTGACCCTTGACTCATGACCATTGCCAACTACGTAAAAACACCTATACAAAATTAGGTGACTTAACGAATTGACACCGACATGCTGGTGGAGTAATTTAGCAGTACAAAAAAATTTAAAAAACAATAGGTTATGAGAACACAAGTTAAAATTAAAGAAAACGTTTTATTTTTGATTTATTTCCTTTTTATTGCAGGAATAGTTGTGGCTATAACGCTTGCAGGATAAGGCTTACGCAAAATAAAAAGTTGCATCATCTCATTATATCCCCTAAGTGGGAAAACGGAATTTTCAGTCTCAGGTTCTATAACTTGAAATGAATGTTATAAGAGCATTATGGACTGAAAATTCCATTTCGGAAAAAAGTATTCATCAAAGAACAATCGCATTTTAGCGCATTCAATGCGTATGATTTCATTTCAACCAAAACTCGTTTAATGGTTGGTATTTTTACGTATAATTTTCGTGATTAAAGTGCAGGGAGGAAAAGAGCATTCCTTTTCATCAACTGATTTTATAGCTGTGATCAGATTTCTCCGGAGTCAACCAGTTTATAAACCTTATCGTTTCTTCTTACCAGCTCTTTCATAGGTACTGAGCATACATCTCCCTTTGAAGCTTTGTCAGTTTTTGCGAGTGCAACCCTGATCTCCGGAATTTTCATTTCCACCACACCGGTTGTTGGTCCGATGATGAGGATATCATCTCCATTGTTGAAATCGTGTGTTTCTACCTTTATTTCTGCAACATGAATTTCTGAAAAATAATTGGTCACTTTGCCCACATAGATTTTTGTCTTTGTTGAACGCGACCCATACTGTTCAGTCCATTCGCCTGTCTTTCTGCCAAGATAATAACCATCCCAGAAACCCCGGTTATAAACAGTATCCAGTTGCCTTGTCCATTCATCAATCTTATCTTTGGTGTAGGTGTTCTCCTGTATTGCATCAACAGCTTCCCGATAGCAGCGGGTAACAGTTTTCACATATTCCGGTGAACGGCCTCTCCCTTCAATTTTCAGCAATTTCACTCCTGCTTTCAGTATTTTATCAAGGAAACCTATTGTACAAAGATCCTTTGGCGACATGATGTATTCGTGATCCACTTCGAGATCAAAACCTTCTTCTTTATCCTTGACCAGATACGATCTTCTGCACAACTGCAGGCAGGCGCCACGGTTGGCGGAATAATTCATATTGTCGAGGCTCAGGTAGCATTTTCCTGAAATAGCCATACACAGAGCGCCGTGAATGAATACTTCCAGTTTTACGGGATTACCGGAAGGACCAATGATATTTTCTCTTTCAATGGACTTAGCAATATCCGCAACCTGGTTGATATTGAGTTCGCGGGCAGTTACCATCACATCGGCAAAGCGGGAATAATATTTGATAGCTTCGGTGTTGGTGATGTTGCATTGTGTTGAAATGTGAACTTCCACATCGCATTGACACGCATAGTTGATCACAGACATATCCGATGCAATGATCGCGGAAATGCCTGAGGTTTTGGCAGCATCAACAATGCTTTTCATCTGTTCCATCTCGTTGTCGTAGATGATGGTGTTCAGTGTCAGATAAGTTTTAATGTTTTTCTCTTTGCAAATTGTGGTGATGGTTTCGAGATCGGAAAGCGTGAAATTGTTAGCCGAGCGGGCGCGCATGTTCAGTTGACCCACGCCGAAATAAACAGAATTTGCTCCACCCTGTATGGCTGCCATCAGCGATTCGAATGAACCAACGGGGGACATTATTTCAATATCATTGTTTTCAGCCTTTATCATGATAGTGCAAAATTAATAAAATAAAGGCTGTGGGCATGCAATAATAAGGATTGCAGAAGAGATTTAGATTCAAATTTGATTACAAATCCCAAGGGTCAATCAAATGAAGACCTTTTATGTTTTTAAAATCAGAAATATTTCTTGTGATCAATGATAAACCACTGGCCAAAGCTGTCGCTGCAATAATGGCATCAGGAAGTTTAGTTTTATGAATTTTACGAGTAGCGATACTATGTTCGACAATGTCCGGAGTTAAATCTAACACTACAGCATCTTCCATAAAATCTGTCAGCAACCGGTAATATTCATCAGCAGTAGTAAAACTTAATACTTCTATTTTAGAAATTACAGATACAATAGGAATAGCATCTATGACATTATTCATAAAATTCATTCCTGCTATAGGGAGTTTTTTGCCGAGATAATCTATGACGGCATTCGAATCAATTAAATACTGCGGTTGTTCCATTGCGCCCTGCTTTCGTTTACATAGTTTTGAAGTTCATCAGCAACATCAGAAGGTAATTTGCCAGCATATTTTTCAGACAATTTTGGCTTGGTTTCTATATTTTCCTCCAATACTTTTATTAAATGCAGGTCTTCCAAATCATGCAAAAGTCCCAGTGCTTTTTGGTTGGTCACTTGAATGAGCATTGTATTCATTGTGCTTTTTTGTTACAAAGATAATGAATTTTAATGAAAAATGATTTCACCACAGGACTTTTTGATCTTTCTTTATTCATTGTTGCTTAAATACCCAATGACCATTGACTTTTTCTATTCCACCGGATACTTCTGAAATATCTTTTTAGCCTTGTCAGCAATGGTTTGTTGATCAAATTTGCCGGCCTCGACCATTATAAATTGCATGATCGCCTGCGAGGTTTGCAATTGGCTTTTTATCGCTTCATCTTTTTGCCGGTTTTGAGTGTGATACTTTTCAATTTCCTTTGCATAGATATCAATCAACCGGTTCATTATTTTGTTTCCTTTGGCAAAGTCGCCGGCCCTGTAATAAGAACGGACAATAAGAACTTCATAATATTCGTAGGCAACATTTTTTTCAGGGAAAACAGACTGGCATTTATCAAGCACCTTCAATGCCGAATCTCTTTTGCCTTCTGCTGTGAGTGCGTCGGCCAGTCGTGTAAAACAGATCTTGTGGCTCTTTGCCATGTTTGACAAAGCTTCGTTGATAAAAACGTTGGTGTCGCTCACATTGCCCCATTTGAATTTGTTCATCATGTGGTCATACATCACATCAGTGTTCACAAAACCAGTTGATCCGCTATCTTTATTGATCGCATGGGCAGGTACTATACGGTAAGCCAAACCCTCCATCTGCAGATGATCATTAAGCCCGAGGAAAGTGGAGGGGGATGATGAAGATGAAAAATAAACAGGCCGTTTCCAGTGATTATTGACAAGCAGATCGAGTATCATCATTTCAGCTTTCTCCACCCCGGTTTTGTGCAGCTTCCATGTTAAAGCCGTGTCAATGGTAGCAATATATTTTGCGGTTACCGTGCCATTGTTCAGCACAAACTGCCGGTCAACCGGAAGTTTGAAATTCCTTGTCGGCATGTACGGAACATCACCAAACGCTGTAGGATATTTTGTTGACTTGTCGTCGCTGGCCACAAAATCCATCAGTTGTTTCAGGTCAAAATATTTGTTGGTTGGGCAAAGCGCTGAATCGGGCACAATATAAACGTAATCCCTTACGCCCTCTTTATACTTGTCGTGAGTAAATGAAAACAAACCGGGATTGGTTTCTGAGATGTAGTCAATATAGCGGCAGGTGTTAAGCAGCGAAGTGTTGACAATGCTGACATCGGGACGGAAGCCAAGCTCATCGCGTACATACATTAGCGGGTAAGTGTCGTTATCGCCATTGGTAAACAGAACGGCCCCCTGTGCACACGACGAAAGATAATTTTCGGCAAAGGCAATGGATGTTGAATCATACAACCCCGGATGAAGTTCCTTTGTTGCTATTTCCCGGTTTTGATAAACGCACAGATCAAGATAATTGCTCACAAACGAATTGGAGTAATCGTAGGAAATTCCACCAATAAAAGTGGCGTATTTTGGATTACGTTTGTAAAGCGTCGCATAAACCTCGCTGCACAGGTGACGGTAGTATATAAAAGTGTCAAGTTGTGCATTGGAAAGGGCATTCATGCCATCACCAAGTTTGAACATTTTTGACGAATCCGCATAGCCTGTATTGTTGTTCAATAAATCTTCAGTATAGCTGCTCATTGCCCTTGCCAGCGCTTCGAGCAGAGTGTCGGAAAAGTTTTGGTAGTTGCTGTAATCATGGATCACATCCCATTCCCAGCCCACATAACCGTAGTAAGGCTCTTTGGTGATGTTGTTATAATCATAGGAAGACTTATCGAGATACTTATTTAACATATCTCCGTCAGGCATTATTGTCTTTGGAGGAAAATCAATTTTGAGAAACTTCTTTTTTGCACGCGACCAGAACAATTCATCTTTAATGACGATTTGTTTGTAAGCATCATAGATCACGGCATGCCAGCCATCGGGTTTTTTGGCAAAACGCAACACAGGGTTCACATCGGGCGGTTCGGTATAATTTTCAAAATATTTCGCCACCATGGTGCTATACGGAAGGTATTTCGCATCCCTTGAATTTTTACTGTGCCGGGCAAATGAACAGTGAAAGGAGAAAAGGAAAATAAGGATTGACAGGATGGGGAGGAGGGATTTGGTTTTCATGGGGGATTTGGTTTTTTTGATTTTCTTGTTTTGACAACAACAATAAATGCGCATTTATTCGGTGAGTTCTAATTCACCATCATTTTCAGCGTTTGCTTTTTAATTCCATTGATGAAAATGCTGTAATAATAAATGCCGGGGTTTAATTGCGCCAGCGAAATATCCAGGTTATTTTTCCCTTCGGATAATTTATAAATCTTCATTAAATTTCCGGTTGCATCAACAATTTGGATACTTCCAATATTTCCCTTGGGAACAAAATAAGGAATTGAGGTTGTGCTGCTAAAAGGGTTGGGAATGTTTTGCCATAAATATTCTGTTTGATCTTTCTTCACTTCGTTTAATCCAACATTGAGGGGACAACTATTGCCATAGCAGGCAATATATTTTATTGCTGTATCACCGCTGATATTTGAAAATTGACCTCCTACGTATAAATTACCTTTATAAACTGAAAGAGCATTAATATCCCCATTTGGCCCTATTATTTTTTTCCATTTTGTTCCATCCCAACATGAAAATATTGTATCCTGGGCTGAAGGAGGATTTGAGGTTGCTTCACCACCAACATATAACTTATTATTGAAGATACTTATTGATTTTGGGTATGGGGTTATACATTGTCTAAAAGGTACTGACCAATTTGTTCCATTCCACATTGCAAGACCATGAGCAGATAATGTATCAGCTTGAGTAAAATATCCACCAACATAAAGCAAATCATGAGTTGTATCTACATACAAACAAGTAGGATTATCATTTAATCCTCCACCCAAAGAATCCCATTTTGTACCATCCCAGGAAGCAATGTAGTTTGCATTAATTGAACCGGCTTTTATAAAATTACCTACCACTATTAATTTGCCTTTATAAACGGCCATATCAGTAATAAAGCAAGGCATTGGATCCCAAACACCACCCCCTACATCATGCCATGAAACGCCATCCCAACTGGCTATACGATGGACAGCCATCCCATTAATATTAAAAAAGCTACCGCCAAAATACAATTGATTATTGAATAACTTCACAACTTCAATATCCGACATAACTGGTATTGCTCCAGTAAATTGTTCCCATTTAGTTCCATTCCACTGAGCAATATAGTTAAAACTAGGATCACCACATATTCTATAAAAATTACCCACAACATATATACGTCCATCTTTGAAAATATCCATATTGTAGATTACTCCATCCGGACCACAACCTAATGAATCAAAATGTGAACCATCAAAACTAATAATTCCATTGCCAATGGCATTAGAGTCTTTTTCAATTACGCCTCCCAAATAAAGCGTATCATTAAACTCTTTCAAACATTTTATATAACCAAATTTGCCAATTCCATTTCCAACAGAATGCCAAGTCTGCGAAAAAACACAATTGCTGATTATCGCAAAAAATATGATTAGAAATCTGTTCTTCATCTGTGTTGTTTAAATTAAAATGATAAGATTATGATGGGGGTCATTACTTTTGATTTCTCAACGATTTTTCAAAATTACACAATATTTTAAATAGTGTAACATGAACAAGCCAGAATTATACAGGATGTAATAAATGTTGCGGGTTTTAGGTTTCTTGTGGTAGGTTTAATTTTAATTCGATGATTTTAAGGTTTGTTTTAAGGAAATAGTCAATAGTAGCGCAAACCACAAACCTAAAACTTTCCGGTTTATTGTGTTTATCCGTGGCAGATAATTTAATGTTTGGCAGGTGTAACCATTACCAGTGTTTCCGTTATATGGGTTATAACTTAAACTTTGAATTGCATGAAAAATCCGGTAATTTTAATCAGGTACATGAGCACTTATCGCTGTATTATTTGCGTTGAGGGCATTTTGAAAGAATTAGGAATTCTATTCCATTCAGTGGAATTGGGCGAAGTGGAACTTTATGACAGGCTAACTGCTGAGCATAAAGTGAAGCTAAAGGACAGCTTGTTGAAAATTAAGCTTGAGCTGCTCGACGATCAGCAGGGGTTGACTATTGAAAAAATCAAGATCTATCTGCAACAATGGATGGATATGGACAGACCAATAGGTGTGAAAATTGAAAATCGGTCAGATTATGTTGCCAACAAGTTGAATTGCACTCCTGATCTGCTTGCTGATTTTTTTCAAAGGAATGAAGGAAAGGTGATCAGCAAATATTGCATAGAATATAAGGTGGGGCGCGCCAAAGTGCAATTGAGAACAACCAATAACAGCTATGATGATATTGCTGAAATATTGCATTATAAAAATAAGGAATACTTTTTTAAGCAGTTCAAACAGGAGACAGGCATGACACCGGAAGAATACAGGAATGGTGAGAACAATGAAGGTAAATAATTTTTCCTCGAAAAAGTATAATCACTTTCCCGAAAAAGTGTAATTGCCATTAATGTGAGAATTGGTTATTTTGTGTCATCGTACATTCACATAGTGCATAGTTCAAGTAGTAACTTAATGAAAGCGACTTTGCACAAGGACATAAAAAAGCAAAGTAAGCCAACAAAAAATGTTGGCTTACCAACAATGAGTGTAAGTAAGCTAACAAAAAATGTTCGCTTACCAACAATGAGTGTAAGTAAGCCAACAATAAATGTTCGCTTACCAACATTTAGTGTTAGTAAGCCAACAATAAATGTTCGCTTACCAACAATGAGTGTAAGTAAGCTAACAATAAATGTTCGCTTACCAACATTTAGTGTAAGTAAGCCAACAATAAATGTTCGCTCACTTACACTGAGTGTAAGGTTACTTACATTTTTTTAATTAAGATTTTCAAATTTTATTATTACAAATAACATAAAACCAATTTTCTAAACTTAAATTTAAATTATTATGGGAACAACAAACATTCCAGTTAATGTATTACAAGCAATGATGTATATAATTGCG
This sequence comes from uncultured Bacteroidota bacterium, assembly GCA_903889915.1. Classification (GTDB taxonomy): domain Bacteria; phylum Bacteroidota; class Bacteroidia; order Bacteroidales; family CG2-30-32-10; genus CAISZK01. The sequence continues at coordinate 276 of CAISZK010000369.1, read as the reverse complement.
GTAGATGATTTGCAACTAAGTCAGGGAACCGGAGGATCAGGCACATACCGCTGGCAGGATTGGCATTGGACGCTGGCAGAGAGTGCATACTGGACATCACAGCGTGCAATTGTGGAGCCACTTCTTGAGCCTTACAACAACAAAAAAACGATTACCAGTGAGCAGCGGGCACAGGTAAAACAGGCCATCAAATCAATTCGCGAATATTCAAATTATGATGTGAACGGTCATAGATTAATTCTGAAAATAGCAGCATTTGGAAATAACCACGATTGG